>JAKLEG010000002.1 GCA_022703175.1 Myxococcota bacterium
TCGCTGATGGCGCCCACCATGAAACCTGCAGCACCCGGCCCCGCGGCGAATGGCAGGCCCAAGCGTTCGTTCCAATCGGCGCCAAAGCGCGCGGTGAGATGCTCATCCAAGAGCTTGTAACGCTCGCTCTCAAGTCGGCCATCAAATTGCAACGCCGCCACGACCACCTGGAAGCGCGCGCGATCGGCGGCACCACGTTGACCGGTGGCTTTGGAGACCTCGATGAAATCGGTGTAGGCGCCAACAGCGGCGCGGTAGTAGCCGCGTTTTTGGTCACCCACGCCTTCCAGATCTTTGTGGTAGTTGAGCTTGAGGCCGCCTTGCAGGCCGTTGTTGAGCGCGCTTGGGTTGATCTGACCGACCAACGCCAAGCGCGAGTCGACGTAGTAGCTGGCGCCCAATTGGGTGGCGCTGGCTTTCATACGCAACTCGCCTTTATGACCCACGCCTGGGTCTTCCTCAAAGAAGGCGTTGGCTTGCGCCGCCCCCACCACGCCGCGGTCGTTGACCGTGGGGTTGCCGTCCCAGCCGCGCAGTGTGTAGCGCTGGTAACCTGAGATGTTGCCTGGCAAATTTCGGAAGGCATCGAGGGCGGTGTCAGCCTGCAAGGTGTAATGTTTGCCATACTCGAAGGCGTTCCAGCGGCCGGTGGCCGGGTCTTGATAGACCATGTAAGCGTGGAACTCGCGCGGGGTTTGGAAGCTGATTGTTTGCACCTGGTGCTCTTGACCGTTGGGCGAGCCTGGCAGGGTTTGGCTGCCTTGGCGCTGGGCAGTCATGAGCGACGCCAAGATCGCCGAGGTGGCGGTGTGAATGTCGCGACAGACGCCGGCGCGTGACGAGAGTGTTTTGTTGGGCGAATAGGTGTCGGTGCTCAGTGCTTGTTCGCGGGCGTGATCATAATGAATGCCCGTGGAGGTCTGCGCGATCCACAGCAGGTTGCTGATGATCGCGGCCCGATTGGCAGCGCTGTTGTCGGCGGTAAACGGGCCATACAGCTCGGCCAACTTGCTGGCTACGACCTCGGCGGTACGCGGTGCGCCGGCGCTGGTTTCGACGATGCGCCTAATGTCGGGGTGAGCCACGGGGCTCGTGTCGCGATTGAGCACGCTGTTTGGGTTAGCCACCTGGGCCCGGTCATTCACCACGGCGTTGCGCAGGTTCGCGCCGTTGTCGCGCGCGACGCTCAGGTTGTCCCAAACCGACGCGCTCCCGGTGACATTGCCTACGCCCATAGGGTTTAAGATGGAATTGGGGAGGCTTGCGCCTGTGCTAACGCCGAGGGCTCGGGAGCGGGGCAATTCCAGATTGAGGGTTTTTGGGGTGGCGTTTGTCGGGGAGGTTGGCGCCGGGGCAGGGTCGACGCCATCTGCGCTGCGATGAGGCGCAGCCAATGGCGTGGTGGGCTCGGTGCTCTCTTGGGGTGGGGCTACGGGCGACGCTTTTGTTACGGGGAGAGCGGTGCTCGAACTGCCAGGACTTTCAATTTTGCCCATCTTATTTATTGCTCCCGAACATCAAACGACGACAAGCAACGTAGCACAACATTTCGACGGCTGACGAGAGGGTGCTTGGCGACTGTTCGGTGGACATTCGGATCGCCGTCAGGCAAAGTGGGGAAGCGCTTGCACTAGAATAAGCTGCACAATAGGCAAGACGCAGGAGCCGCCATGGTGAAGCCTATCGATGGCACGGCAATTACCTCGGTTAGTACCCTTGCGCCCCGACCGGCAACGTCCGCTGCGCCCGAGGTCGACGCCAAGATTGTGTCCAAGCAGATCAGAGGTCTGCCCGACGAGGACACTGTCGTGCGCGCTCGCGCGACGCCGCTACCCACCGCGCAAACGCCTGTCCTCAACACCTCTGCGACCAGTGCGTTGGCCCCGGCGCCGGCCGAAGCTGGTGCTGCCAAGTCTGGGGTGCAACTGCAAGCGATGTCTGCGGGGGCCACGCAGGCGACGGCAATCGGCGAAGACAAGCTCACCAAGATCTTTGGTGTGCTCGACAAGTTGTTCAAAAACCAAATCTTCCAAGGCGTGCTGGCGATCTTGGCGTCGATCCCGGGGATCGGCACCGTGGTCAGCGTGGTGGCCGGCTTGCTGTCGCTCACCAACCTGGTCGAGCGCTGGATGAGCGAGAAGAAGCCACCAGACATGGTGGGCGTGGGCAGTACGCTGCTCTACTTGGGCGGCATGTTCGTGCCCGGGTTGGGCGCCTTTGGCGGGCTCTTGGGAATGCTGCGCACGCCCTCGGAGGGGGCTGTGGCGCCCCAGAATCCACCGGCCACCAACGTTAGTGCCAAGGCGCCGTTCGGTGCAGGCGGCGAGGTCGCCGCCGAGGCGATGCTCGACAAACCGTATCGCGACGCGCTCACTGCGGTGCAAGACGGCCTACGTTCGCCGTCGCGCGCGAGCCAAGATGATTTCTTCAGCCAAAACTTTGAGGTCTTGATCGCTGAACAACGCCGCTTGGCGCAGCTTCCGGCCAGCGCCAGCGAGCCCGACAAGCAACGAGCCAGCGAGCTGGCCGAGCTGTTCGGCAAGACGTTGCCGCAAGCCGTGCTCAAAGAAGGGGCCTTGGCCGCGTACGGGTTGCGTGACGTGGCCGCACTGGCGCCGACGGCGCAGCCGACCCCCGGGCGGTTCGTGGCCGTGGCTCAGCCCAACGACCTGGCGACGCATGCTGCGATGTTGGCCACCCCTGCGATCGACGCGTCGACCACGTTGGCCGCGGTGCGCGCTTACAACGGTTTGGCCGCTGACGCGGTGCCTGCCGCAGGCACGTGGTTGTACCTGCCGACGTCCGAGCAGCTGCAGACCTTCGTGAACAACCAAAACCACGCGCAGATGGCCTCGCAAAACGGGTTGCAGCTGCGCAAAGGCCTCGATCTCTTCGCGTTGGCGCTGCAATTGTCGTCGAGCCCTGACAGCCTCCAGGCGCGCCAGGTGGTGGCCACGTTAGATGGCATGAAGCCAGCGCCGGTGGTGTACGACGGTAGCTCCGAGGCAGGGAACGGCAAGGAGGTCGTCGTGCCTCCGGCGCTTGCGGCGATTCCTGCTACGTAGGCCGATGACTGCGTCCGCGAGCAATCCGTTTGCCGGCCTTGGCACACCGCCCGCGAGCGGCGATCCCGAGGGTCAGCTCCACTATCTGCGTCGTGTCGTAGATGCGTTTCATCAAACGGGCAATCCGCGCCTGAAGACCTTGCGTCAACGGCTCGACCAAGCGCTGTTGGAGCTCGCGCGGGGGGCTGAGCGCGGCGCTGACCCCGACGTGTTAGCGCGCGGTTTTGCCGCGAACGTGAATCAGTTGCAGCTGCAGACGTTCGATCTGCTCACCACCGTGGTGAACCAGGCGCGCGCCACGCTGCGCGTGAAGCTCACGCAACCGCTGCCACCGCGCGAGCGCGCCGAGCAGGAGAAGTTGCAGAAAGCGCTCGGGGCGTTTTCGCAAGGCCTGCGCAAGACTTTGGCGGCGGCGCGCAAACCGGATGACGCAGCCCGCGACGAGGCCAATCGCCTGTTAACCGAGGCCGGGCAGTTGATGGAAGACGCCGGGCAGGAGTTGTCGCGTCACGGTTGACGTGCGCTACGCCGCTTGCCGCTCGCACGGTTGGGCGTGTGGGCCCTCTGCGTAGGCTGCGGGCTGGCGTTGGCACCAGCGCTCGGACAGAGGTCGGCGAGGAAGCAGCTGTTGCATTGTGGGCGCCGCGCGATGCACACCCGGCGGCCGTGCAGAATCAACGCGTGCCCGACAAAGATCCAATCCGCTTGCGGCAGGATGGCCATCAGATCTTGCTCGATGCGTTTTGGGTCGTCGTTTTGTGATAGCCCCAATAGCTGCGACAAACGCATCACGTGGGTGTCGACCACCACACCGACGGCGATTCCCCACACGCTTCCCAATACCACGTTTGCAGTTTTTCGAGCCACGCCCGGCAGCGTCAGGAGTTCCTCCATCGTGCGCGGCACCTGGTTGCCAAACCGGCTCACCAGCGCCTGGCTCATCCCCAACAATGACTTGGCCTTGTTGCGGAAGAAGCCGGTGGAGTGGATGAGCGTTTCCAGATCGCTGATAGGGGCCTGGGCCATCGTTTGCGGCGTTGGGTACTTGGCGAACAACGCGGGCGTGACCTGGTTAACGCGCTCATCGGTGCATTGCGCCGACAGGATGGTGGCGGCCAGCAGTTGAAAGGCATCGGCGTGGTCGAGCTCGACCTTGGCGCCTTGGTAGTGCGCCTTCAGCCGGCGAATCAGCTCGGTGCGGGCTTCGGGGCTAAGTTTTTGCAAAGGCATCGCGACAAAGTAAGGAAGAATGGGCGGGTTGGCTACTGTTTCGTGGCGAAGGCGCTACGGCAGACGATAGACGTAGATGTCATCCTTCTCGTCGTTGTCGCGTGCGTCTTCCCAAACAAGCGTTTTTTCGTGAATGTCAGCGTAGATTTGCGCCATCGGAATGCTGGTGATGAGCGTTTCGATTTCGGTCGCGAAATCGTACAGGTGCACGTCGTAGGTGCCGTTCAGGTAGTCATCCCAAACCAGTCGGTCACCCCAGATCGCGAGGTTGTCGGCCTCAGAGGTCGGCACATCGAGGCGTTGTTCGCCGCTGTCGTCGTGGGTGCCGAACAGGCCATCGGCGCCCAGGTCGTAATAATAGATGTCCCAACCCGTGCCCCGGTCATCGCGCCAAACGATGCGGGTGTCGAACACCACGGGTGATTCTTGGTCATCTGGATCGGTGGTGATTTGGATTGGACCCAAATCGTCGGCGGTGCCAAACCGGGCATCGGGGCCGGAGTCATAAAGGTAGATATCGCCATCGAAGCTCGCGGCTTCGCTGTTGCGATGCCACACCACACGAGCGCGCCCTGTCAAACGGTCGACCCAAAGGCTGGGTGCTGACTCTTCGTGGCTATCGGTCGATATCGTGAATTCGCCGACATCGTCTGCAGTGCCAGCGACGCCATCTGGGCCGAGATCGAACCCAAAGATGTCGCCGTTGATGCTGAGGCCATCGCCATTGCGATCATCCCGCCAGACAATCATCGAGCCAAAAAAGTCTGCGAGGTATTCGTCGGTGTCGCGCGGGGTTATCCGCAGCTGTTCGCCGCCGATGCTGTTGGCCATGTAGAGGTCACGCGTGGCGTCATCATCGGACAAGAAACGAATATTCTCGAACACCACACGCCCTTCGACAATGCCGGCCGCCGAACGTGAGGTCATGCCATCGGTTAGTTGGGTGACTTCTAGCGTGTTCAGGTCAAACGCGAAGCTCTTGTCTTTCTTCTCGTCGCCATCGAACATCGAGTAAACCACGGTGTCACCGAACACACTCGGGCGGTAATAGTGCATTTCTACGTCGTGGGTTAGCTGCATGCCTCCAACGATGTCCACGAAGTAGGGGACGGTGCTGGGGTTGTTGACCGGGCTCGTTGTGGTGCAGTCGCCGTTTGCGACCTGGAAGTAGTAGTAGATGCCGGCATACGACAAGGTGGCGTCACTCAGGTCGGCGGTGAATTGCTGGCCGGTGTGGGTCATCGTGATCGCGGCGAAGTCTGTGCCGGGGTTGGCCAAGCGGTAGTACAGCGTGGCGTTGTCGCTGCCAGCGATGGTGGCGCGCAACAGCGGAGTTTCCAGCGTCAGGTAGGGTGGCACCGTGTGTGCGATGGTGATACCGCACCCCGAACCATCGCCCGGCGGCAAGTTGTTGTCACCACCTTGATCGAGGTCGCCATTGACCTCGCTATCGCCGGCCTGCTGTTGGCCATCGCCTAAGGGTAAGGGTACGTCGCTGTCTCCATGTACCAGCGTCGTGTCGGCGCCGCTGTTGTCATCGCTCTGGGGCGCATTTCTTAGATTAGACTGGTTACAAGCCACGCAGAGGCCAGCGATGGCCACGGCAAAACCACGGCAAACACGGTATTTCATGGTCCCCTCACGTCAAGGTCGGGACCTTGTGAACGTTTGCGCCGCGTTCGTCAAGGGCGCGCGCTTCTCGGGGGACCAGCGGCTGGGCATAACAGCATCTGTACGGCGGTCACCAGGTCTTCGATGTCGAACGGCTTGTCGAAGGTGCCGATGGCTTTGAGCGCTTGAGCCTGTTGATGCGTCGACGCATCGCCATACGCGGTCATGAAGATCACCGGCACATCGATCTGCAGTGCACGTAGCCCTTCGACGATCTCCAGGCCAGTGAGCCCGGGCACGCGCACGTCTGAGATGATCAAGTCCACTGGGCGCGGCGAGTTCGTGAAAGTATTTAAGCCAGAGACGAAGGCGTAGCCGCTCGCGCATTCGGTGACGACGAAACCGGCACGGCGCAGGTGCGCGCCGACCAGCTTGCGAAACTCGGCATCATCTTCGATGAGCAAGAGATGGCGCGGCTGTGCGTCCTGGGCGGGAGACGGGGTGTCGGCTTGCGAGTTAGCGGTGAATGGCTCGGTGGGATGCGGATTCATAGATGGGAGCTCCTTGGTGTAGGTGTGGCAGGTACAAAGAAGGCGAAGCGGCTGCCTTGGCCGAGCACGCTTGTGACTACAAACCAACCGTCGTTTTCGCGCAGGATGCTGTAGGCGATCGACAGGCCGAGGCCGGTGCCGAGCCCGACATCTTTGGTGGTGAAGAAAGGCTCAAAGATGCGCTGCAGCTGCAGAGGGTCGATGCCAACCCCTTCATCTTCAACAGCGATCTCGATGTAATCGCCGATGCTGCCGCCCAGATCGAGCGGTGGCGTGACACGCAACGGTCGCGCGCCGATTTGAATGCGGCCACCGTGGGGCATGGCCTGTACGGCGTTCATGATGAGGTTGGTTAACACCTGGGTGATTTGGTCGCGATTCACCCAGGCGAACAGCGGTGCATCGGGGGCGATGATCTTAAGCGTTGCAGAACCTTTGGTGGCGAAGCTTGTGAGCAAGTGCTCGGCTTGCGTGAGCAGCTGACGCACCTCAGTGGGGCCCTTTTCCGACGGGTGGCGGCGCGCGAAGTCCAACACCTGCCGAATCAGGCGATTGATCCGAGACGCCTGCTCGTCAATGATGCGCGCGCTCTCTTGGACGCGCGGATCGTCGGGGAAGTCGTTGAGCAACCATTTCGCACGCCCACCAATCACGTTGAGCGGCGTGCCAATTTCGTGGGCTAAGCCGGAAGCCAATGTGCCGACTGTTTTCAAGCGGTCGGCGTGCCGGAGTTGCTCCACCATGGAGACGCGCGCCATCGCTTCGGCGACGAGCTGGGTTTTAGCGTTGGCGATCTGCTCGGCCATCGTGTTCATCGCGTTCGCCAGCACGCCAATTTCGTCGCGTTGGCGCAAGACGATGCGCCGGTCAGTTTCACCCGCACCAATGGCGGCGGCGAAGTTCACCAGGGCCGGGATCGGCCGGCCAATCAGGCGCGTACCGACGCCAAAGGCGGCCAACATCGATAGCAACGTCATCAGCACGGCGGTGCCAGCCAGCGTCAGCAGCGTCGTGTGGCGATAGACATCGCGATCGGCCAACGATTCACGTAGCTCTAGCGCGGTGGTCCCCGTTGGGTCCACGTGCAGCGGTACGTAAAGGTAGAGGTACCCCCCTTGCTGGACGGCCAAGTGCCGCGAGGTCTCGTCATCATGAAACGTGGCCAAATCGCCCAGCGCCAGCGTGGGGAAGGTGCTGTCATTGGGCTTGGCCCGCAGGTTTACCAACCGCACCTCCAGGTTGGGAGCGTGCTGGTTGATCTCGGCCAACAACTGCTGCGCCTTGGTGGCATCCTCCCAGTTTTGTTCCTCGGCGGCGGCCATCGCTCGGCCGATGAGCCAGTCGTCTTGCACCATGTCGGCGATCATGACGTCGTCCAACAGGTGGTAAGCCACGCCAGCAAGCCCTACCATCACCACAACGATTGCGGCAGTGATCGCCAACGTGAGTTTGATGGTTAGTCGCATCGGCGCCTTGTCATGTTGCTACAACCCATCACTTGGGCGCTCTGTTCCGGGGCAGCACAACTTCGCCAGTGGTGCTTCGCTTAACGGCTGGCCTGAGGCCATCGCAGGTATTACTGCTTGCTTGAAAACAGTAGGAATATCAGCGTGTTACTGGAGCAGCCATCCCGAGGCTACGACCGACGTTGCCGTTGGCCCAACAAGCGATAGCACGTGGCAGCCGCGATAAAGATGATCACCGGTGGCGCGCTGCCAAACCACATGGCCGAGCAGTACTGACCGGTCGTGACACCGTACCAGATGACATAGACAAGAATACCGATGGCCGCGGAGATGAGTAGGCGCATGACACGCTACTTCTTTTCCTGAGTCTGGAGTTTCTGCAGCTTTTGGTGTTCAGCAAAGCTCTTAGAAAAGATGTGGGTGCGCGAGCCGTCGGGGCGCGCGAAGAAGAACAGATAGTCGTGCTGCTCGGGTGCCATCACGGCGGCCAACGATTTGATGCCAGGGTTGGCAATGGGGCCGGGGGGCAAGCCTTCATGCAAATAGGTGTTGTAGGGGGAATCGATGCGCACATCTTGCAGCGTCAGACGGGCCTTGGGTTTGCCTAGGATGTACTGCACTGTGGCGCACGATTCGAGTCGCATCCCCTGATTCAGGCGGTTGTGGAACACACCTGCCACGCGCGCCAGCTCCTCCGGATTGCGCACCTCGCGTTCGACGATGGAGGCGAGCGTGACCTTGGCCAAGAGCAACTCAGGAGACAGCGTATTGGCACCGGGTAGGGCGCCTAAGCGGGTGCGGAACTCCTGGTGCATCACCGTGAGGATCTCGGCGGCCGACAAGCCCAACGACAACGTATAGCTTTCGGGGAACAAGAAGCCTTCCAAGCTGGTACCAGGGACTCCCAGGCGTGTCAGTAGAGCCGGGTCGTTCGCCTCGCGTAGAATATCGGTGGCGCGAGCTAGGCCGTGCGCTTCCAGCAGGCCCGCCACATCGGTGAGCGTCAGCCCTTCTGGGAAGGTGATGGTGCGGGTGTGAACTTGGCCGTGGTACAGCTCGGCAAGCACGCTCCAAGCCCATTCGCCTGTGGGCAAGCGGTAGACCCCCGCCTTCAATTCGCGATCGGCGCCCGACAGACGAGCCAACCAGGCAAATACCGTGGGATTTTTGATGAGATGTTGGTCGTACAGTTGTACGGCGATTTGTGGCAGGCCGACGTTCTTGGGGATTTGCACCGTGATGTCGCCAGGCTCGCTGTCGGCAGGCGGTGCCATGGGCCACAGCGCAGCGGCACCCGCCACGAGCGTACCCAAAAGGATAGCGGCGGCGTAGCGCGCGGTGGTCAGTAATGTGCGTTTGACGCGGCGGACCCAGACCGGATCGTCTTCGGCGTGGATCTCTTTGGCCACGTCGTCTAGCACTGCTTTTACCAACGCATCTTGCGCGGCCGCTGCGGCGATGGGGGGCGCAGCCGGTACGGGCGCTGACGTGGGGGCTGGCTCCAGGGATTCGGGGGTGATCGCCACAAATCGGCGTGGCAATGGCGGGGGCAGAGTTGGCGATTGAGCTGCGGGCGGCGGGCTTTGCGGGGTGGGCGGTGTTGACGGTGTGATGGGCGCCACGCTTGGGGGCTCTGTGGGCAGCTCCGATGTGCGTGACAGCGTGGCAGGCAACAGTGTGGGGCACCGTAACGCGCGTAGGCGGCGCCGGGCCGTGGAGCGGCAGCCCAAGCGCACCACGTTGGCTGGTTGTGTTGCCACCGGGCCCTTGAGCACGCGATCGGCAAAGGCAAACAGCTCGGCCGCGGCGGACAAGGGCAAAGGTTCGCGGGTTTGGTCGACGTAAGCCAGCGCGTCCAGCCGGCCATTCACGACCATCGGGATAATCGCGTAGGCGCGCGGCGCGGTGACGCCCAACGCCAAGGCAATGACGCCGCCGCCAGGGGCAGCGCCTGCCCCCACGATCGGGGAGGCGGCCTCGACGGCCCAGCGCAGCGGTGAAGGATCGAGCAACGACAACGTCGTGCCGAGCGGCGGCAAACCGATGCCATGCGCGGCGCACAATTTGGCGTCGGTGCCTTGCAGGCGAAACAGCGCTACGCGTTTGAAGACCTTGCCGAGTCCTAGCACCCAAGAATCAGCGTCTTGGGCAGGCAGCTCGCGGGCAATACGTGAAGCGTTACTAGGCGTCACCGCTTACGTCCTTTCACGCCGAGCATGGCGCTGAAATGAATTTCCACAAAGAAACCGGCCAGGCATTCGTGGTGGGGCGACCCATGTTGCGCTGCAAAATTGAATTGACGACGTGGGCGCGCTTGGGCATGGTGCCCCACGTCCCCTTTCCGGTTGGAGGAACCATGACTGAGGCCACGACCGATCCCAAAGCTTTGGCGAGCTTGCTGTTCGACGCGATGAAAACCGCTCGCACCTATGGCATTTCGACCACCAAGTTGTACGAGGCACTGTGCCAGGGGACATTGACACCCGATCGCGCCGAGCGCCAATTGCAGGAGCTGCGCGTCGCTCTCGATGCCCGCGAACTTTCCGAAACCGGCGCTGCCTACACCCGCAGCATGGTGGAGCTGGCAGCCATGTCGTGGGGCATTCGTTCTCCCGAGAAGTTGTTTGCGGCTGGGGTGTTTAAGCAGGCCAGCGCCGAAGGGGCGTATGGCATCTTGGCCGAAGCGGTGGCGACGCTCGCCAACGCCGACCCAGCTCTCAAGCGCACCGTGGCGTTGCATCTACAGGCCCGCGAACCCGATTGGGAAAAGGCCACCCCGACCACCGCCTTCGATCCGTTCGCAGGTGCGCGTCAGGCCCAAGAAGCCTGGTTCAAGGGCGTGATGTCGTTTTGGGGCGTGGACTCTTCGAAGTAAATTCGGTACCGCGCGCGCACAATGGTGGCAACCCGGCGCACGCCGTCAAAACAACTCTCGAACGAGCCTGGTAATGGAAGCTTGGGTCGACGGCGAACACCGCCGGGCGGGTCCTACCATTACCATTCCCCCTCGTCCTACGATGGGCATCGCCGCCGTTGCCGCCACTGGAATGGCGTCAGGGGCTTTCCGCGGCGTCCCCTTTCGGTCTAAAACGCCTCTGGTTTATGGAGGTTACTCATGAAGGGCATGATTCTGGCGGGCGGTGCCGGCACACGATTGCATCCGCTGACACTGGCGGTCTCGAAGCAGTTGATGCCGGTGTACGACAAGCCGATGATTTACTACCCGCTGACAACGCTGATGTTGGCGGGAATTCGGGACATCCTCATCATCTCAACCCCTCAAGACGTGCCGCGTTTCGAGGCGCTGCTGGGGGATGGCAGCGCCTGGGGCATCAAGCTGAGCTATGCGGTGCAGCCCAAGCCGGAGGGGCTCGCGCAGGCCTTTATTATTGGCGAGACGTTCATCGGCAACGATAGTGTCTGCTTGGTGCTAGGGGACAACCTATTCTACGGTCATGGCATGTCCGAGACCTTGCAGCAGGCTGCGACGTTGAGTCACGGCGGCTTGGTGTTTGGTTACTATGTCCGCGACCCCGAGCGCTACGGCGTGGTGGAGTTCGACAAGCAAGGTAAGGTTGTTAGCCTTGAAGAGAAGCCCAAACAACCCAAGTCTAATTACGCGGTGCCCGGGCTGTATTTCTTCGATAATCGCGCGGCCACGGTGGCTAAGAATCTCAAGCCATCGCCACGCGGCGAGCTCGAAATCATCGAAGTCATTCGCTGGTACTTGAACGACGGCACGCTCAAGGTGGCTGAGCTTGGACGCGGCACTGCGTGGCTGGATACCGGCACGCATCAGTCGTTGTTGCAGGCCGCGGTGTACATCGAGGCGGTGCAAGAGCGCCAAGGTTTGCGGGTGGGGAGCCCGGAGGAAGTTGCGTTCCGAATGGGCTTCATTTCGCGCGAGCGCCTGCGGGAGTTGGGTGAGGCGTTGAAGAAGAGCGACTACGGTGCCTACCTGTTGCAGCTCGCAAGCGAGAGTGCGACGCGGTAGGGAGTCGCACAACTCTTGCTCATCGCGATCCACGGCACGACGACCTCACACCAGGCGCGCGCCCCCAAGGAAAATGTCATGAAGAAGACCACAAAAAAGGCCCTCAAGAAGGCGGCAAAGAAGGCCGCGCCCAAGAAATCGCTGGCCAAGACGGTTAGGGCCAAGAAGCCTGTTGCGAGGGCCAAGGTTGCACCCAAGGCCTCTTTGCGCGCCAGTTTGAAGCCCGCGCCGGTGACGGCGGTGCCTCTGTTAGATCCGCGCCGCGCCAACAACGCCATCGAGGGCAAGCTCAAGGCTGCTTTCGACCGTTGTCTGAAGCATGGGCAGTTCATCAACGGCCCTGAGGTCGAGGCGTTCGAGAAACAATGCGCCGACTACATGGGCGTCGAGCACGCCATTGGTGTCTCGTCGGGCACCGATGCGCTCATCGTTGCGATGATGGCGTTGGACGTGAAGGCCGGGGACGAGGTGATTTGTCCCACCTACACCTTCTTTGCCACCGCGGGGTCGATTTGGCGGACGGGTGCCAAACCCGTGTTTGTGGACATCAAGCCGCGCTGCATGAACGTCGATCCGGATCTCATCGCCAAGGAGATCACGCCGCGAACCAAGGCCATTATTCCGGTGCACTTGTTTGGCCAATGCGCCGAGATGGAGCCGATTCTCGATGTCGCGCGTGCCAAAGGTATTCCGGTCATCGAAGACTGTGCCCAGGCGATTGGCGCCGAGTATCAAGGCAGGCGTGCCGGCTCCATCGGCACGGTGGGCTGCTTCTCGTTCTTCCCTTCAAAGAACGTGGGTGGCTTTGGCGACGGCGGCCTTGTGACCACCAAGGAAGGCGCGTTGGCTCAGCGCATCCGCGCGCTGCGCAACCACGGCGGCCTACAACAATACACCCACAATGAAGTGGGCGGGAACTTCCGATTGGATGCCCTGCAAGCGGCGCTGCTGGCTCCAAAGCTTGAGCACGCCGACCAATACACGGCGGCGCGCCAAAAGAACGCACAGCTGTACACCGACTTGTTTGTCCAAGCAGGAGTGGGCGCCCCCGACCAAGGTGAGCCGGCCTGCAGTGTGCATTGTCACCGGGCCAGCGTTCCGCAAGATATGCCGATGTTGTTACCTGCCGCCTGTCAGAGTCGTCACGTCTACAACCAATATGTGGTGCGGGTCCGCGGCCAAGGTCAGCGTGATGCATTGCAAGCGGCGCTCAAGGCCAAAAATATCGGTTCAGCGGTTTACTACCCGCGGCCGATGCACTTACAGCCCTGTTTTGCCTCACTCGGTTTCCGCGAGGGCGACATGCCGGTTTCGGAGGCTGCGGCCCGGGAGAGCCTGGCGTTGCCGATCTACTCGGAGTTGACCGAGGCCGAGTTGCGCTACGTGGTCGAAGCGGTCGTGTCGTTTTTCAATCCGAAAGCCTAACCGACCGTCTGGTCAGAGAGGGTCGTACAAATGCATCGCTGGCTTGTGATTGGGCATAAAGGACAGCTGGGCTCCGATGTCATGGAGCTGTTGACGAGCCGTGGCGCAAATCCGTTGGGGATGGATCTGCCGGAGCTGGATGTCGGCGATTTCGACGCCACGCGGGCCAAGCTGTTGGAGCTCAAACCCGATGTGGTGATTAATACCTCAGCCTATCATTTGGTGGACAAATGCGAGGAGCATTTCACCGAGGCGTTTCACATCAACGCCGCGGCGCCGCGCAACCTGGCCAAGATATGCGAGGACCTGAACGCGACGCTGATGCACTTTTCCACCGACTATGTGTTTGGTGGCCAAACGTTGGCAGGGGCGTGGACAGAGACCGATCGACCGGAGCCGCAGAGCATCTATGCCACCAGCAAGCTGGCCGGTGAGCACCTGGTGCGCGAGAACTGCGAGAAGCACTTCGTGATTCGTACCTGCGGGTTGTACGGCAAAGCCGGGCGTCGGCCCGTGGGTGGCAGCTTCGTCGAAACGATGATTCGGTTGTCCACGAGCGGCAAACCGTTGCAGGTGGTGAACGATCAGACTGTGGCGCCAACCTCCACGGCAGAATTGGCCATGACCCTGCTTACGCTCATCGATACCGGCCGTTACGGTCTGTATCACCTGACCAACGCTGGTGAATGCACCTGGTACGATTTTGCGCAGGAGATCTTTCGGCTCATCGGCGCCACGCCAACGGTGACGCCAGTTTCCACTGCCCAATATGGCGCCAAGGCCAAGCGACCGGTTTACTCCATCCTGGACAATCACAAGGCCACCAGCCTGGGTGTGCCAGCGATGTCGCACTGGAAAGAGGCGCTCGCGACGTACATCAAGAAGCGGACCTAAGACGCCATGAAGTTTACTTTTGTGCCCCAAGCTCTGCCCGAGGTTCTACTGGTTACGCACGAGCGGGCCGGAGATGCGCGCGGCTTTTTTGCCGAGGTCTTTCGCGAGGAGCCCTTCCGGGCCGCCGGCATACCGGCGTTTGTACAGGAAAACATGTCCCGCTCTACCAAGGGTGTGTTGCGCGGCTTGCACTACCAAAAGCAACCGCAGCCCCAAGGGAAGCTGGTGCGCTGCGCGCGTGGCGCCATTTTCGACGTCGCGGTGGATGTGCGGCACGGCTCGCCCAACTTTGGTAAGTGGGTCGGCGTGGAGCTCACCGAGGCCAACAACCAGATGTTGTGGGTCCCGGTAGGTTTTGCGCACGGCTTTGTAGCGCTCGCGGAGCTCACCGAAATTGTTTACAAAACCACCGGTTACTACGCCCCGTCGAGTGACGCTGGAGTGCGTTGGGACGACCCGGCTATTGGTGTCGCGTGGCCCGTGAGTGCTCCCTTGCTCTCCGACAAAGATCAAAAAGCACCGTTCTTGCGTGACGTAGACACGACGTTTCAGTTTGGGCGGGGGTAAACTCACCATCTCCGTCTTGCCTCCTGTGACAGCATCGCCATCGTAAGAGGCAGTGGCACTGCCTTGCGATGGCGGCCGTGGCTCACCTGCTGCGAAGGGGCGCTCATTTATGCGGGCTATCCCGTTATTGACGTTGGCCAAGATCGCCACGCCCGCCGTGTTAACGATGGCATTGTTTTTGGTCGCCGGCCTGGGGTTCCTGTTGCCATCCGTGCGCGACAGCATCATGGAGCGCAAGCGCGACACGCTCAAAGAGCTGGTGACAGTGCAGCTCGCCAACCTCGAAAGCATCCGCCGTGACGTAGAGAGCGGGCACTTGACCTTGGCTGCGGCCCAAAACGAAGCCATCGAGCGGTTGCGAAACGTGCGCTACGGGCCCGGTCAGCAGGACTACTTTTGGCTGCATGCCAAGGACGGAGCGGTGTTGATGCATCCGTTTCGGCCTGACCTGGTAGGCAAGCTCAACGTGCCGTTTATCACTGAGGATGGCACACCGCTGAGCGAGGCGATCATGACCACCGCCCGGCAGCAGGGCGCGGGTTTTATTCTCTATACCTTTCCTTCTCCCGTGCAACCGCAGCAGCTGTCGCTGAAGTTGTCGTACGTAGCGGCGTTCAAACCATGGGGCTGGGTACTGGGTGGCGGCATGTACCTGGACGACGTCGCTGCGCAAGTGGATGCATTGGTACAAAGGGTCGCGCGGATCGGCGCGCTGATTGGCTTGGTGGTGGCGGCCTTTCTGCTGGTCAGTGTGCGGCGCACAGTGCGCGAATTGCGCGCCCGGGAGCTTGCGCGTCGGGAGCTTGCGGCAAGCGAGCTCCGCTACCGCACCGTGGCTGAGAGCGTGTCGGACCTGGTGTGGAGTTGTGACCTCGACCAACAGGTGACCTTTGTGAGTCCCTCGGTGGTGAGCCTCAGCGGGTATACAGCCGAAGCGGCTCAGGTGCGTGGCCTGCCGATTGCATTGCCTGAGGACGTCCAGGGTTTTATCGCGACATGGCGTTGTACCCCCGGCACGGTCACCTCCGCCGCCAGTTTTCCCACCTGGACCTTCGAGGCCCCCTTGATGCGTGCCGATGGCACCGCGATTGCCACCGAAACGCGCCTATCGGTGTTGGTGGATGCCTCGCAACGCCCTACGGGGTTGTTGGGGATCACCCGTGACATTGAATCGCGGCGGCGCGCTGAACGGGAGCGCGAGCGCCTGGAGGCAGAGTTACGTCACTCTCAGAAACTGGAGGCGCTGGGCACGTTGGTCGGGGGTGTCGCGCATGACTTCAATAACATTCTGGCAGCCATGTTGGGCTACACCGAGCTGGCGATGCTAGACGCGGATGCGCGCACCAGCGGCTTGTTGCGTAACGTGGCCGAAGCTGGCGAGCGAGCACGGCGTTTGGTGCGGCAGCTTCTGACCTTCAGTCGGCGAGTCGAGCAGGCTCGGGTGCCGGTGCATTTGCAATCGGTGGTGGAGGAGGCGCTGAGCATGGTGCGCTCGATCCTGCCGGCCACCACCACTGTACAGATCGAACTGAGTGATTGCGGTGCGGTGCTGGCCGACAGCAACCAACTGCATCAGGTGGTGGTCAACCTGTGCTCCAACGCCCACCAAGCCATGGAAGCCAAAGGTGGTGGCATTTTGACCGTGACGCTGCAGGAACTCACTCCGCAGGCGCCCGCCCGTACGCGCTTGCCGGAGCTGCAGTTGGGGCGTTTTGCCTGTTTGAGCGTGGCCGATACTGGCAGCGGCATCGATGCACCCACCCTCACTAAGATTTTCGACCCCTTCTTCACCACCAAGCCGGTCGGCAAAGGTACTGGGCTTGGCTTGGCCGTGGTGCATGGCATTGTCAGTGCCCACGGTGGCCGCATCGATGTCGTAAGCACCCCCGGTCTTGGTAGTCGCTTCGACGTTTACCTGCCGTTGTGTGAGGAGGCTGTGCAGGTGGTGGCGCCGCCGCGACCTGCGACTTTGCCCGGGGGTCATGAGAGCATTTTGGTGTTGGATGATGAGCGGGTGGTGTTGGAGGCGACCAGCGGTATCCTGCGACGGTTGGGCTACCACGTTACGACCTACACTGAGCCGGTGTTGGCGCTAGAGTCGTTTACCAAGGCGCCTGATGCGTACGCCTTGGTGATCACTGATCAAATGATGCCCGGGATGACCGGCACCCAGTGGGTGGCGCAAGCGCTGAAGCATCGCGCAGGCCTACCGGTGATTATGCTGACCGGCGGCATCTCCGAGGCCAGCACGCTTCAGGCTGCCCATCGTTTAGGAATCGCCGAGTTGCTCGTAAAGCCGGTGGCCGCGCGGGAATTGGCGACCGCAGTGCGCGCGTTATTGGATAGGACCAAACCAGATGGGAGGTCCGCCCCTGCCGGAGCGTGTGCGCTCTTGTGACACCGTTTGCAGACGCGAACGGTTGCCGAGGCGTGAAGGCGTGCGAAAACGAGCCCGCGGATACATTACGTATGGTAAGGACGGGTCAGGAGCCAGCGAATTACCGTTTGGCTGCGACTTCAGGTTCAAGGCCTACCGCTCGCAGGGCCTGTTGGAATGCGGTGTTGGCTTGGCTCTCATCAAAGGTGACCTGTTCACCGAGCCAGCGAAATGCCGAGGCATAGTCGGCCGGCTTAAATGAGTTCAGCTTCGTTTGCGCAGAGCTCTTGATCATCCAGCTCATTGCCGTGACTGCGCCCCGCACCAGAATAGAATCGGACACAATCGCCACGCGGCGTAGCTTGTCCATTCCTAACTCATCTTCGCGCAGTGATAGGGCTTTGCGTTGTTCGGCGTTGGGGCCGTGATCTAGCGTGTATTGCAGGCCGCCGCTTGCAGCCCCTTCATTTCGTGCCAGCACTGCCAGCGTATCAAGGTACTCGTTCCAGACTGAGGCCGTGATGGGTTTACGGTTGACCGCTGCTATCAAGAGGTCGCCGGTACGAATCATACTGAGTTGGTTTTGCACTACATAAAGTCGGCCATTCGCCATACAGCCCCCTAGACAAATTGGTCGGCCCCATCCATAGGCGGATCGTCGAGGCCAACGCAAATCCCTTGCCTCTACGTCTGTGACTCTTCGAGCCACTCTTGCTCGGCCGTCGTGTCCACCGTAGATCAAGCACCCGCGACGCAAGAGGTCGCGACGTTGAGGTGTATGCATGAGCCTGAAACCGGTCGAGAAGCCCGTGATCCACGAAGTCGGATTGCGCGATGGTCTGCAAGCCGAAAAGCAGGTCATCCCCACCGCCACGAAGCTTGCATGGTGTGAGCAGCTCATCGCCGCCCAGGTCGACGTACTGCAAATCGGCTCATTTGTGAATCCAGACAAGATGCCGCAAATGGCCGATACCGATGAGCTGTTCCGACGCTTGAACAGCGTGCCTCATCCTGGAGTTACGCTGTCGGGCTTGGTGTTGAACGAAAAAGGCTTGGAGCGTGCGCTTGCTTGCGGTGTTGAGCTGGTATGCATGGGCGTTTCGGCCTCCGACACGCATAGCCAAAAGAACACCGGCATGAGCACCGCTGAGGCGCAACGGCGCATCATCGCCATTGCCCAAGCGGCGGTGAAGGCCGGCAAGCAGGTACAGGTGAGCGTGCAGAGCGCGTTTGGTTGCGGCTTTGAAGGCAAAATTCCCGACGAACGAGTGCTCGGCATTGTGCGTGCCTACCTAGATGCCGGGCTTGTGAACATCAGCTTGGCCGACACTGCTGGGCACGCGCACCCGACTCAGGTGACCCGACTTTTTGGTGAGCTCTTCAAGCTGCAGCCGGATGCCAAGTGTGCCTGTCACTTCCATGACACCTACGGGTTGGGCATGGCGAACATGTATGCAGCGCTGGCATTGGGTGTGCGGTCGTTTGAGACCTCGTTCGGCGGCTTGGGCGGCTGTCCTTTTACCAAGCTTGCGGCCGGCAACGTAGCCACCGAGGACTTTGTCCATGGCCTACAGCGCGTCGGGATGCGCGGCGACATTCAGTTGTCGGTGTTGTTGGGGCTAGCGCGCGAGGTGGGCACGACGTTTGGCCGGGACCTTCCAGGGCGGGTACACAAGGCGGGCGCGCTGACTTACTAGGCGGGCACCCAGGAGATTGCAGTGATGACAGCAGTGGCTACGAAGAAACGCATGCTCGAAGGGATCCGGGTTCTCGATTTGACCAACGTGCTTTCGGGGCCGTTTGCCTCGTTGCATCTGGCGCTCTTGGGGGCCGAGGTCATCAAGATTGAAAACCCCAAAGACGGCGACCTGGCGCGCAAGCTTGGGATCGTACCCGAGTACAATAAGAAGCTTTTAGGTACGAGCTTCCTCGCGCAAAATGCCAACAAGAAGTCGGTAACACTCAATATGAAGGCGCCGGAAGGCAAGGAGCTATTCAAAAAGTTGGTCGCCGAGGCCGACGTGTTGGTGGAGAATTTCCGCCCTGACGTGATGAAGCGCTTGGGCCTGGGTTACGACGCGCTCAAGGTGCTGAACCCCAAGCTTATCTACTGCGCAATTTCCGGGTTTGGCCAAACCGGCCCCGATGCCTTAAAGCCGGCTTACGATCAAATCATCCAGGGATTGTCGGGCGAAATGGCTGTGAATGGTGACGAGCGATTGAACCCCCTACGCACAGGGTTTCCGGTGTGTGACACGGTGGGGGGCATGAACGCCGCCTTTGCTATGATGACCGCGCTGTTTCACCGCGAGCGTACCGGCGAAGGTCAGTTCATCGACATTGCGCTGCTTGATTCGATTATGCCGCTCATGGGTTGGGTGGCTGCCAACTTGCTTATCGGCCACGAGCAACCGGTGGTGATGGGCAACGACAACTTCACGGCCGCGCCCTCGGGGACGTTCAAAACCCAAGATGGCTACATCAACATTGCCGCCAACAAGCAGGAGCAGTGGGAAGCGGTGTGCGACGTGTTGGCGGTGCCCGAACTCAAAGCCGACGCACGTTTTCAAGAGCGCGACACGCGTAAAAAGAACCGCAAGCTGCTTTCGCCCTTGCTCGAAGCCAAGTTGATGCAAAAAACCACCGACCACTGGGTGGCGGTATTAAACGCCCACGACGTGCCGTCGGGCGCCATTTTGGGCCTCGAAGCCGCGCTCAGACAGCCGCAGGTGCAGCACCGAAACGTGCTGCAGAAGGTAGTAATGCCTGGCATTGGCGAGCTGGAAGTGTTTGGGCTCACCGCCTTGTTTGAGAAGGGCATGGGCGACGTGACCTCGCCGCCGCCGACGTTGGGGCAGCACAACGCCGAGATTCTTGGGCGCCTGGGCCTCAAAGAGGCCGACTTGGCGGGGCTCAAGGCGAAGGGTGTGATTTAGTTCAAGGCGCATAGGTCGCAGCGACAGCGTCGCAGGCAGCACGTGCCGCAGCGTCTGGACCAGAGCCGGCACAAGGCATAGCGTACGCACCTTCATTAAGGAGTCTGTCATGGGAATGACCGTCGTAGAGAAGATCCTGGCCCGCGCGGCCGGCTTGCCGTCGGTGAAAGCTGGCGATGTCGTGGAGCCCAGAGTCGATTTGGCAATGTCCCACGAAAACGCCGCGTTGGTGATGAACCAGTTCCAAGAGGTGTATGAAGGCACCGGCCGCGAGGCCAAGCCCTGGGATGCCTCCAAGATCGCCATCATCTTGGATCACCGCGTGCCGGCCGAGTCGCCCAAAACGGCCACCAACCAAAAGAAGATCCGCGGCTTTGTGGTCAAGCACAACATCGCCAAGTTCCATGACGTGCGCGGCGATCAAGGTGGCATCTGTCACCAAATCTTACCTGAAAACGGCTATGTGCGGCCGGGCGCCGTGATCGTCGGCACCGACAGCCACACCACCAGCCACGGTGCGTTGGGTGCCTTCAGCTTTGGTATTGGCGCCACCGAAATGGCGAGCGTTTGGGCCTTGGGAGCCGCGGTTAACGTTGAAGTGCCGGCTACAATCAAGGTCGTGGTGAGCGGCAAGTTTGGTAAGCATGTGGAGCCGAAGGACCTCATTTTGCACCTCATCGGCAAACTCACCGCACAAGGCGCGAACTTTCGCGTCATCGAGTTTCACGGCGAGACAATTCGCAACATGTCCACCTCGGGTCGCTTGGTGTTGTGCAACATGTCGGTGGAAGCGGGCGCCACAAGTGGCATCGTGCCGGCCGACGCCGAAACCGAGCGCTACCTGCGCGACGAAGCGGGCGTCAAAGACAAGCTGAACCCAGTACAACCGGACGCCGACGCCGTGTACGAGCGCGTGGTGGAAATCGATGTAAGTAAGCTCGCGCCGCAAATTGCCTGTCCGCACACCGTGGACAACGTCAAGCCTGTTACCGAAGTAGCTGGCAAGCGCGTGCAACAGATTGTGATTGGCAGTTGCACCAACGGCCGCCTCGACGACCTCGCCACCGCAGCGAATATCTTGCGCGGCAAAAAGGTGGCCGATGGCACACGTATGCTGGTGTTCCCCGCCTCGTGGCGTATCTATCTCCAGGCGATGGAAAAGGGTTACGTCAAAGATTTCGTCACCGCGGGTGCCGTGGTGATGAACCCGGGCTGCGGGCCGTGCTTGGGTGTGCACCAGGGGGCCTTGGGCGACGACGAGGTCGCGCTCGCTACCACCAATCGTAACTTCAAGGGGCGCATGGGCAATCCCAAGTCGGAAGTGCACTTGTGTAGCCCTGCTGTGGCCGCCGCAAGTGCCATTACCGGCGTTATCACCGATCCGCGTCAAGGAGCTAACTAACATGGGCAAGGTAGTTTTGAAGCTGGGCGCCGATATTAGCACCGACGACATTTACCCTGGCCGCTATATGGCCACGGTGTTGCCCACCGAAACGCCGCAGTACTGCTTCTTCGACCGCACCGAGTTTAATGCCAAACTTCGGGCCAAGGAGATTCCCGACGGTAGCGTCATCGTGGCCGAGCACAACTTTGGCTGTGGCTCCTCTCGTGAGCAGGCGGTGAGCACGCTCAAGGGCTACAACCCGCTCATTGTTGCCAAAAGTATCTCGCGTATCTTCTTGCAAAACAGCATCAATTTGGGCCTGAACATCATCATCTGTCCGACCATCGTGGCCGAGCTCGGCCATGAGGTGGAGGTGCAAGGCGGCAAAGTGGTGAACAAAACCACCGGCACAAGCTTCGCGATCGAAGCGCTGCCCGCCGCGCGCCAGGCCATTATCGATGCCGGCGGATTGATTCCGTACACCCGTAAACGGGTGATGGCGGGGGCGTAGGAGGTCGCTGTGGCGCTAGGTGCTTGGAGCTTGTTTCTTTAGCCACTCAACCGTCAGCGCCAGCCCCTCTTCCATACTCACCTTGGGCTCCCAATGCAGCTCGGCCTTGGCGCGTGCACAGCTCAGCACACTGCGCCGCTGTTCGCCCGGCTTTTCGGGGCCGTGGCGCACGTCGCCGCTAAATCCTGTGGCCTTGGCCAACATTTGCGCTAGGTCGTTCAAGTTGGTTTCGAGGCCGGTGCCGATGTTGTAAGCCCCGCGGGCGGCGTTGTGACGCAGCGCCAAGAGACTTGCACGCATCACGTCGTCTACGAAGACGTAGTCACGCGTTTGCAGACCATCACCAAAAATGGTCGGGGTTTGGCCTTGCAGCATTTGGTTTGCGAAAATCGACACCACGCCGGCCTCGCCATTGGGATTTTGGCGCGGGCCAAAAACGTTACCAAAACGCAACATTACCGCACGCATAGGGGTCTTGCGGGCGAAGTAGTCCAAGTAGACTTCGGCGCATTGCTTGGAGATGCCATACGGGCTTTCGGCTTTGAGTGGGTGCGTCTCAGGGGCTGGGAACTGTTGCTGCTCGCCGTAAATGGCGCCGCCGCTGGAGGCGAAAATGAAGCTTTGAGTGCCGGCGCGGGCAGCGGCACTGGCCACGCGCACCGTCCCTTCGACGTTGGTGTGTGCATCGAACACCATGTCGGCCACTGAGTTGCGCACGTCCATTTGTGCGGCCAAGTGAAACACCGCGCCCGGCTCGATGTCGGCGATGAGCCGCTCGCATTCGGGGGAGGTGACGCTCACTTTTAAAAAAGTCACGTCCTCTGGAATGTTCTGGCTCTTGCCCTTGGAGAGGTCGTCGATCACGAAGACCTCGTGGCCAGCGTCGTGCAGGGCTTGGGCGATGTGGGAACCAATGAAGCCGGCGCCGCCGGTCACAATGCTACGCATGGGCCTGGTATCTACGCCTGTGCTTACAGCAAGGGAAGTCGCTCATTGCGCGCGGTCAAGGATGCCTGTCCCGCTTCTGGCTCCTCACCACGTTGGGTGGTAGGGTTTTTGCCGTTCGCGTAAGTCATTAGGTCACACGAGCCTCGCGAAGGGGTTGCCGATGCGTTGTTCTCTCTTGTGGTTGGTTGGGCTGCTGCTTGTGCCGATGGGGGCTGTTGCCGGTGAGGTGCAGTCCAGCGCGCCTACCGTGGATTTGCAGCTGTTTCATCCGACCGCGGGCGCCAACAACCTCGTAACGGTCGAAACCGGTGACGTCAACAGCCACTTGGGTGTGAGCGTCGGGTTGAATCTAAACTACGCTGGTAAGCCTTTGGCGGTGCAAATCGTCAACAGTGAAGGTGGTAAAGACGACATTGGCGCCGTGGTTGGCAATCGGGTCGATGCAGTGTTGCTTGCGGCCTTGGGTTTGTTCGATGTCGGCGAATTGGGTGTGGCCGTGCCGGTGGTGTGGCAGGGGGGCTTGGATTCAGGCGCCTTGGAGGGGGCCAACGTCGCCGTGGGGGTCACCAAGCTAACTGCTTATGCGATGGGCGATGTGCGCGTGATTCCGAAGATTCGCTTGCTCAATCTGGGTGACGGCCTGTTTTCGGCGGCGGTGGTGGGGACGGTGGTGGTGCCGACCGGAACGGCCGACTACGCACGTGAAAACAATATCGTCTACGCTCCATCGGTGGCGCTGTCGTCGCGAGCCGGCTTTTTGCGCGCCGGTGTTGACGCTGGCTATCGTCTGCGAGATCGCACGCGCCTCGAACCAGTGCCGGGCCAGGTGTTGCTGAACGTCGACGACGAAGTGTTTGCCAAACTGGGCGTGGCCTTCGACGTGAATATGGGCCAAGGCAAGCCGTTCGAAATTGTTGGTGAGCTGTTTGGTCATACCCCGGCCAATGATGCCTTTGCGATGAATGCTAAAGCGGGCGCCGACAAGGATCGGCAGTTGAGCCGAACCTCGCTTGAAGGCGACTTGGGCATTCGTTGGAATCTCACCGACAGCCTCATCCTCACAGGTGGTGCGGGGGGCGGGCTTACGAAGCAGGGCTATGGCCAACCGGTACCACGCGTCTACTTGGGGGTTATGCATTACACCGGCTCTTCGGGCATCGTCGACTCCGACCAAGATGGTGTGCCGGATGCCTCCGATTTGTGTGCTGACAAGAAGGAAGATCGCGACAACTTCGAAGATGGGGATGGCTGTCCCGAAGCCGACAACGACAAGGATGGCGTCGACGACGAAGATGACCAGTGCCCGAACGAGGCCGAAGATCGGGACGGCCTGATGGATGAGGATGGCTGTCCCGAGACCGATGCCGATCAAGACGGTGTGCTTGACGAGCAAGACAAGTGCAATGGCCAACTGGAAGACAAAGATGGATTCCAGGATGACGATGGTTGCCCAGACCCAGACAACGATGGCGACCATATTGCTGACGGCGTCGACAAATGCCCCGACAAGGCCGAGGACGTGGATGGTTTCCAGGATGAGGATGGTTGCCCCGACGAGGACAACGACGGGGATGGCTTGAAGGATTTGGGCGACCTGTGTCCGAACTACCCGGAGGACAAGGACGGCGTGGCCGATGACGATGGTTGCCCTGAGGATAACGACGGCGATGGCATTGCCGATGAGCTCGACAAGTGTCCGAACGAAGCCGAAATTTACAACGGCGTCGAAGATGACGATGGTTGCCCCGAGAAGGTGCAGGCCAAGTCATTGGTGCAAGTCACCGAAGAGAAGATCGTCATCAAGGACATGATCTACTTCAAGACCGGCAGCGCCGGGATTATGTCGAAGTCATTCGCGTTGCTCGACCAGGTTGCGGCGGTGCTTAAGAACTACAAGCATCTCAAGAAGGTCCGCATCGAAGGCCACACCGACAACGTCGGCGGACGCGCCAAGAACGTAAAACTCTCTCGCGAGCGCGCCGAGAGCGTGCGGAAGTATCTGATCGACAAGGGTATTGAGGCCGGGCGGCTGGACTTTGAAGGCTATGGTCCCGACAAACCGATCGCCTCGAACAAGACGGCCAAGGGCAAGGAGCAAAACCGCCGGGTGGAGTTCGTGATTGTTGAGCAGACGCCTATTGGCAAGGACGTGAGTGAGGGTCAACGCCCCACGCCGCCGCCAGCGACTGAGCCGGTGTTCGATCTGGGTCCGGCAACCACGCCGCCAGCCACTCCCCCTCCCGCGGCAGCTCCGGGCGGTGATTCCATGTTTGAGATCGGGCCTGGCCCCGCCGAAGTCACACCTGCGCCCGCCGCGCCAGCCCCCGACGACACCAAGGGCAAAAAGGGCAAAGGCAAGAAGGGCAAGGGCAAAGAAAAAGACAAGCCGGCGGACCAAGGCGGCGAGGTTAAGTTCGAGTTCTAGTTCTCCGCTAAACGGTCGGAGAACTAGCGCGATGACGTGCACGCTCGCAGGCCGTGCCATGCGCGCTGCAAACCTGCTAGCATCAATCGTGCATGCTCCGCCTGAGGTCTAGTCACCGTCCCTTGTTGAGCTACGGTGCGTCGCTGTGGCTTTTGGGCTTATGCAACCCAATGGCTTGCGGTCGAAGCGATTGGATTGTGGCGCGCGGCAACGCTGATGCGCCAAGTCATAGCGACTCGGACACGCAGCAAACCGCACAACCATGGGGCAGCTATGCTGCGACGTTGGATGTGCCGGCCTGTCCGAACGTGAGCAATTCGACTTTAGTGGTGAACACCACCGCCGAGGATCTCGACGGTGGCCCCACGTTGAGCGACCCGGCGCTGGCCGGCGCGACGTTGTCATTTTTGGAGGCAATGCAAATCGCGAAGAACCGCGCCGGCGGCAACACCATCTACTTTGATCCTGCGGTGTTTCCGGTAGACCGAGCTGCCACGATCTGGTTGTCGGGAGAACCGCCGCTCGCCAGCGGCCAAACGGACACTTGCATCGATGCTCGTAATCGCGGCGTCATTCTCAACTGGGGTAAAGCCAACATCAGCAACACCTTCAGCCTTGGAAGCGGCTCGCTGATGGTCGGCCTGACGTTGCTGTACCCTGGCAGCGGCAACTACCTCATGGGTGGCCAGGTTGCCGGTTGCCGACTGGCCACCGATGGTTACAGCACGTTTGTCGGCCCCATCGTGGACGTCCTCCATCTCGCTAACAGCACCTTCGGGCCAGGCAATGTGGTGAGTGGCTCCGGCCATTGGGGCCTCACCGTCGCAGGCAACAACGGCATCGTGCGCGAAAACAGCTTCGGTTACGACCCGCTCACAGGCATCGGCCTCAACAACGTCGAAGCCTTCGATGCTTGGCCCAACACCGTAGGCGCGCGCTTTGAGTTCGAGGACAACGTCTTCGCTGGCAGCAACACCTTGATTTACAACACGTACAATGTTCGCGGCGTGGTGGAGCTACGCCGCAACCGCTTCGGTACCACGTGGGCCGGCGAACCTTTGCCGCAACTCGCCTCCGGCGCGACTCCGGGGGGGCTGCGACTCGAAGGCAATCTCGATGTAACCGTAGGCCCCGGCAACAGCATCCGCAACGTCGCCACGGCGATCGCTGTGGCAGACAGCGACGATTTGCGCGTGCGTATCACGCAAAACGAGATCACCCAGAACGCTCAAGGGATCGTGGCAGTGGGCATGTCAGGCATTGCGACCCTCGGCCTGCCGCCGGGGATGACGTGGGTCAATAGCGCCATCGCTGAAGGCGTCTGTTATGCTGCCGGCAGCATCGAGCTCTTTTCTGACACTGGACTCCAAGGCGAGAGTTACCTCGGCACCACCCCTTGCGATGTCGGCGCCCCGTGGCACCTAGAAACGACAATGCCGAGAGGGCGCAACGTCACCGCCATCTTCACTGACACCAGCGGCCGGAGTTCCTCGTTCTCGATAGCGCTGACCGTACCCTAGCAAAGGCGGCACCACGGCTGTGTGACGAGGGCTCGCAGGGCACCAAGACGACGTTACGTCTGCCCCTTGAAGCGCCGCAGCCGCGCCACCTCATCGTGCATAGCACTCCACACGCGCTCGGATTGGCGCTGCAGGTGGACGTTTTGGCGCCGTTCAAAAGCTCGCGCTTCGCGTTGTAGTTTTTGGAAGTGCTCAAAGCGTTCGGCGGCAAGCTCGCCTGACGCCAGCGCAGCCTGGACTGCGCAACCTGGTTCAGAGGCATGTTGGCAGTCGCCAAAGCGGCACTGGTTGGCCAGACTGCAGATCTCCTCAAAGACGTTTTCGAGTCCGGCGTCATCGCACAACTGCAACTCGCGCATCCCAGGCGTGTCGAGCACCAGGCCCCCTTGTGGCAACACGACAAGCTGACGGTGGCTGGTGGTGTGTCGACCGCGTTCATCGCTTGTGCGTACCGCCCCCGTGGGCAAGAGCGCAGCGCCAAACAGAACGTTCACCAGCGTCGATTTACCTGCTCCTGACGAGCCCACCATCGCTCCCGTAACCCCTTCTGTGAGCAGTGCCCGAACGGGCGCGAGCCCCACGCCGTTTAGCGCATCGGTGACAAGCACCGCCACGCCTGGGCTGTGCCGTTCGACCTCCGCTTGGCGAAGTGCCACATCGGCACATAGATCGGCTTTGTTCAGGATCACCGTCGGCTGGGCACCACTGGCCCAAACGCGTGCGAGGTAACGCTCGATGCGTCGCACGTTGTAATCGTGGTCGAGTCCACAGACGATGAGCACTTGGTCAACGTTGGCGGCGATGACCTGGGTACGTCCTTCCCGTCCGGCGGCGCCGCGCTCAAATATCGTGCGGCGATTGAAGAGTCGCTCGATGATCGCGAGTCGGTCTTTATCGGGCGGGTTCTTCAACAACACCCAGTCCCCCACGCCCGGGAGACTGGTTTCCTGAAGCTCCAGGCGCAGCCGACCCGAGAGTTGCGCTTGGCCTGAGCCTAGCTCGGACATGACATCGTAAGCGCCGCGGTGCTCGGCCACGATGCGCGCAGGAATGGCTGGGGCGGCCTGCCAGGCCTCGTACTGTGCTTGAAAAAAGCTGTCAAAACCTAAGGTTGATAGTGAAACCACGACACTCTCCATGACACCGTGCGCCCATCACGCACGACGAAACGCAGCCACACCGCAACTGGCAGTGAGCTTGCGCATTGGGATCCCAAGCGACAAGAACCGCAGCACGACAAGGCTTTAAACGCCTTTGCCGCGCCAAGTTTCCTACGCCCGATCCAATAGGAGAGCCTTAACGAACATCCACCCTCAAGCGCCCAACGGCGCGTGTACTGTCGTGAAGTTTAGCGATTGGGGATGCCGCGGTCAAACTCAAGGCGAGCAGGCGCTAGAGCAACACGGCCATGAGGCAAACGTTGCCGTCGGGTGTGCTACAGACGCCGTTATCCCCACAATCGTCGCCAATGCTGCAAGGCGTGGCGGTGAGTCGCCAGCAGGTTTGCGCGTTGATGCAAATCTCGCCCGTTCCACATGTGCCGCTGGTTGAACAAGGCTTGTGATCGGCAGAAGCGTAGGAACAACCGTGGGTGGCACAAACGCCTCTTCCCACCGCGCAATCGGCGTGGGTCGCACAGTTGAACGTGTAAGTGCAGGAAGCGTCGGTGATGTTGCAAAACTGGTGCGCATCGCAATCGGCGTTGTCGTTACAGCTGACGCCCGTTGAGGCCAAACAGGTATCGCTGACGCAGCTGCAGGGCGCGTCGCTTGGGCAGGTGATGCCGGAGATGTCAGGATAGCGCTCTGCATTGCACTCGCGATTGTCGTTGTGGCACGGTCGGTAAGTGGCGTAGCTCACCAGGTCGGTGAACTCAACACAGCCTTCGGTGGAACAGTAGCTGTTGCACTCCCGATGGGCAGTGCACGCCTCGCCCACGGGCAGAGCCCCTGTGGTGTCCTCATCTCCGAGGCCGTTGAGCACCGCGCAGGCGCTGCTGGCGCTAACACAGAGGATCACCACTTCAAGGCGGCATGATACGCGATGTCTGTCACAGGCTCGTGGCGGGACGAATGGGTGTAAGCTCACGCCCGAGACTGTAGCGGACTGGGCGGCCTACGGCCATCCCCGTCGCCTCGATACCTGCATTGTAAAGTGGCTAGTTTTCCGCCTCAAAAGCCAGGCCCGCGCCATCGGCCTCGTTGTCGCGCGAGTAGCCGATCCACTTAACGGTGGCCAGCATGATCACCGGGTTTTCCTGCCACTCGGGTTTGAAAGTGAGCACCACGGTGTCGCCTTGCTGCAAGAACTTAATGGCGTGCTCGGCGGTCGGGTCATGCTCGGCGTCGGGGGCCGCCGCTGAGAAAAAGGCGCCGCTGCCACTGATGTCGCGTAACAGTCCCATCGCGTTCATGCCGCCAAGCTTGCAAGCGGCTCGCCAGCGGATGGGCACACGCGCCTCCAGACGCTTGTCAGAATTGCTGGTGGACATGCGGCCTCCTTCCCTAAGCCTCTAGGCTAGGGACGCCATCCACACTTGGCTACTGCATTCGCCTATGCAGAAACTTCATAGTTGACAGACTCAGGCGTCAACGCTGGCAAGGGTCGTGCAAGCTTGACAGATGCGATTTGTCGAGACGCGAGGGCTATGCGCTAAAGCTTAGGCTGCTGTCCAGCGCGCGGTGAATACAGTGCTGGTGTTGCCGCTCTCCAAAGCGCTAACCGTTGGCTCCTTAGCCGAGGCTGCGGCCAACGCTGCTCTGAAGCCGCAGCCGATGATCTGCAGCTCCAGGTTGGAAAACAGGTGCGCGGGGTAGGTCAGCTCCAAATGAATCAAGCGCGTGTTCCCCTCTTGCGTGGAAGAGGTGGAGCGAAGCTCGGTGCCGCGCGAAAACGAACTCCAGCGTTTGGCGACACCCATCACCAAAAGTGTGGGTGACATCAACAGCATCAACGCGCGAAACGCCGGGCGTCGATAGGTCGCCACGGCATCCTCATAAGCCCACGTCAGCAACGCATCGTCTGAAGGAAATACCGCGTCGCGTGCAGCCAGATGGATGGCGGTAACCAGCGTGGTTGGAATCCACGACGAGGAGTCCATCGAGGCGAGCACTTGCTTGGATACCATCGCTTCGAACGCCGGCCCGGCCGCCGCCATCAAGCGATCCCGCAAGACCAACCCGACTTCTGCTTTGGATTGGCACTGCGGGTATGAATCCAAGCCGTTTGGCAGGCTTGCGAGATACGTCGAGACGCGAGGTAACATCGATACTTGAGCCATGGTGTGAACTCCCACGTTCGCGGGGGTCCTATCTGCCCCCGAGTCCAGCCACACCCCCATAGGCATTTGAGTTAGCACGCCTCTGGGTGCTTGAGTAGGGCAACATTGGTGGCGCGTCATTTTCCTGTGTTGATCCGAGGCAAAAGCCACGATCTCTCGGTTGGATCTTGCCGTTGTCGGAGCCCGCTGTGGCAGGGAGTTAGGCAGCGGTGGCTGTTTGCGCACAAGCATCGAAGAAATATTTCGCAGTGCAGCATGAAATCTGTTGCATTCTTATGCGCATGTGGGTACTGGCATGCGCATCAAAATGCAACGTGGCGGACGGTAACGATGCCTATGAAGTCGGATATTTGGGAAAAACGTCAGCAGGTCATTCGCAAGATCTTGGCGCGTGAGGTGATTGCCAGTCAGGACGAGTTGCTGATTCGCCTAGCCGCGCAGGGCTTTGAGGTTACGCAGTCCAGCGTCTCGCGTGATTTGGCGGAGTTGGGCGCGTTCAAGCGGGAGGGGCGCTATGTGACTGAGCGCGCGCTACCTGAGCTGCCGGTCACCGATCTGTTTGACGAAGTCGCGCAGGCGATTCAGAGCGTCACGGCGGCGGGGCCGCATCTGCTAGTGGTAAAGACCCCGCCCGGTTTGGCTCCTGCAGTGAGCGCGGCCATTGACCAATGGGACACCAAAGATGTCGCCGGCACCGTGGCGGGCGATGACACGCTGTTTGTCGCCGTCGTCGGCAAGCGCGAGCAAACGCGAGTGCAAGCGCTGCTCCTGCGCTGCGCCAAAGGAGTGAATCATGGCCAGTAAGGCACCGATCGTGTTGGCCTTCAGCGGCGGGCTGGACACCTCGTTTTTGGTGCCTTGGCTCAAAGAGCGCACCGGCGCCGACGTCGTGACGGTCACGGTGGACACCGGCGGTCTGGATGACGCCGCGCGCCTGCGGATTGCTGAGCGGGCTCGCAGCTTGGGCGCTATCGAACACCACTTGGTAGATGGTCGGGCGGCGTTCTTTGACGAAACCTTGCGTTACCTGGTGATGGGAAACGTGCTGCGCGGGCACCTCTACCCTTTGTGCGTGGGGGCAGAGCGCTCGTTGCAAGCTCGGCAGGTGGCCGAGATTGCACTGCAACGGGGCGCCCAGGCGGTGGCACACGGTTCTACCGCGGCGGGCAACGATCAGGTGCGTTTTGAAGTGGCGCTGCGCACGCTTGCGCCAGAGCTGACGATTTTGGCGCCGGTGCGCGACGAGGGTTTCAGCCGCGCTTACGAAGTCGACTACCTGAAACAGCGCGGCTTCGCGTTCGATTTCACCAAAGCGGCCTACTCCGTGAATCATGGGCTGTGGGGAGTGACGATCGGCGGTCAAGAAACCACCGACACCGTTGAGCCGCTGCCGGAGCAAGCCTGGGTCTTATCGCGCGGTGTGCTGGATGCGCCGCAGGCTCCCCGTCTGATCAAGCTGGGCTTCTCGAAGGGTGTACCAACCCACCTGGATCAAGTCGCGCTAGCGCCGGTGGCGCTCGTGGAAGCGCTGAACGCCTTGGGAGCATCGTATGCGATTGGTCGCGGCATTCATTTGGGTGACACGATCTTTGGGCTCAAAGGGCGGGTGGCATTTGAGGCGCCTGCGGCCCATCTGCTGATCACTGCGCACCGTGAGCTAGAGAAGCTGGTGCTCACCGCCAAACAGCAACGGGTGAAGGATCAAGTGGCTGCCATCTACGGCGACCTTATCCACGAGGCCCAAGCGCTGGAGCCGGCGGCGCGCGATATCGAAGCACTGCTGTTGTCTTCGCAAGCGCGGGTGACGGGCGAGGTCTCGGTGCGCCTGTATCCGGGCCACCTTTTTGTTGAAGGGGTGCGCGCACACGCATCGCTCAAAGCCGCGTCGCGTGGCGTCTATGGCGAAGCTGCCGGTGAGTGGAGTGCCGCCGACGCGCGGGGCTTTGCGCGCCTGTTGGCGTTGCCTTCGATGCTGCATGCGCGCGCCGGTCGGGAGGCTTAGGTGAAAACCATTCTGCTCGACAAGATAGGCTCCGTGGCCAACAACTGTCGGCTCTCCCGCGAGGTGCGTATCCAAGACGAGATCCCGGCTATCGAAGGCGGTGTCGTTGCGGTGCGGGTGCAGAACTCCAAGGGTACCTACAACCAACTCGAACTGCCGTCGGGCCGCTTTTCCAAGGTCAAGGCCGGCGACATTTGTGCCGGTGCTCTGGGGCATCGCAAGGCGTTGTTTGGCTACTCTGGCCACCTGCCCGCCACCGTGAAGGTGGGCGACACCTTGAACCTGTTGAATCTGGGCGGCGTGTTGGGCCTGTGCGACAGCGTCAACCCGGACCTTGGTGAGCCGTTTGAGTGTGAGGTGCTGGGCCAGGTGCTGGCGTTCCCCTTTCTAGGAGAACGTATCGGTGTGCCGGCGCATATCAGCCAAAATGCTTTGGAGCTGTCCAATAAGCTGGATCTCAAAGGCGTGCCGGTGGTGGCGGTGGTGGGCAGCTCGATGAACGCGGGCAAAACTGCGGCCGCGTGCGCGTTGGTGCAGGGGTTTGCGCATCGGGGCTTGCGGGTCGCGGCGGGTAAGTCTACCGGCGTGTCGCTCCGGCGTGACATTTTGGCGATGGAGGACGCGGGGGCCAAAAAGACTCTGATCTTTACCGACTTCGGCATCGTCACGAGCACCGCGGAATCTGCACCCAACTCGGCGCGCTCCATTTTGAGCGCGCTTGCGGCCGACAGACCAGACGTCATCGTATTGGAGCTAGGGGATGGCCTGCTGGGCTTGTACGGCGTCGACGCCATCTTGGCCGACACCGGATTGCGTCAAGCCTTTACCAGCGTGGTGCTCGCTGCAAGCGACCCAGTGGCCGCCTGGGGCGGCGTGCGCCTGCTACAGGAGCGCTACGGCCTTCGCGCCAATCTCGTCACCGGGCCCGCCACCGACAACGCCGCTGGCATTCGCCTCGTCGAAGCGCAAACTGGTGTCGCTGGCTGCAACGCTCGCTCCGAGCCTACGCGCCTTGCGGAAATGACACTGGCCCCGTTGGGTTTGGCTTAACAGGAATACCCATGACCGCGTCGAAGATCCCAACAGCCATCCTGGGTGGTAGCGGCTATGTGGCCGGCGAATTGCTGCGGCTACTGCTTGCGCACCCGCACTTGGAGCCGGTCGCCGTCGCCTCCACGAGCCAAGCCAATGAGCCGGTGGTGCGTAGCTTCCCCAACCTAAAAGGGAGCGCGGCCGAGGCGCTGACCTTTGTTACGCTTGCGGGGTTGGCTGAGCGAGTTGCCGCAACCCCACAGCTGGCGCTGTTTGCCGCGACGCCCCACGGTGCTACCGCGACATTGCTCGACAGTCTCATGCACCACGCTGAGCAGGCTGGCACGACGCTCTATGTGGTCGATTTGTCTGCGGACTTTCGTTTTACCGAAGCCAGTCGCTACGCCGCAATCTACGGCAAGCCGCATCCGGCGCCGGCCCGACTGTCGCAGTTCACCTGTGCGGTACCCGAGCATTTTCAAGGCCGTCCCGCCGGGCATGCCACGCAGCCGGGATGTTTTACCACCGCGAGCATTTGTGCGGCGATGCCGTTTGTGGCGCTGCGCTTGGTAGAAGGCCCTATCTTTGTCTCCGCGATCACCGGCAGCACTGGCAGTGGCCGTACGCCCGGGGCAGGCACTCACCATCCTGAGCGCCGCAGCAATCTGCATGCCTATAACGTTTTGGGGCACCGTCACGAGGCGGAGATGCGTTTGTTGTTGGGCCGCGCAAGCGATGCCGAACCGGAGGTAGAGTTCGTGCCGCATTCGGGCCCCTTTGCGCGCGGCATTCATGCGACGGTGCGACTGACCTTGGTAAAACCCACGACAGCGAGCGAGCTCGCCGAACGTGCGGCGACCTACTATCAAGACAGCTCCTTTGTGCGTGTGAGCACCACACCTGTGCGTTTGGTCGACGTGATCGGCACCAATCGCTGCGAGGTGTCGGTGTTTACCCGCGGGCGCACCCTCGTGGTCACCTCGGTGATCGACAATTTGATCAAAGGTGCCGCGGGCGGCGGCATCCAATGGATGAATCGGCTGTTGGGCTTTCCTGATAGCTGTGGCTTGCCCTTGTCGGGCTTGGGTTGGCTCTAGCGCGGCGCTGGCGCCGCAGGTTTTGGAAGGAGTTTTGCCGGTGAAGAGTTTCTTGCAACTAACCGATCTAGCCCCCGAACGCTTGGAGGCCGTGCTCAAACGCGCGCGCGAACTGGAGAGTGCACCGGTGAACGAGGCGCTCAAAGGCAAAGTCGTAGGTCTCCTGTTTATGAATCCGTCGCTGCGCACCTTGGCTTCCATGCAAGCGGGTGTCGCGCAGTTGGGCGGCAGCAGCTTTGTCATTCAACCGGGCGCCGGCTCCTGGAAGCTCGAAACGCGGGATGGCGCGGTCATGGATCAGGATGCGGTGGAGCATATCCGCGAAGGCATTCCGGTATTGGCCGAGTACTGCGATGCCCTGGCGGTGCGTTGCTTCGCCGAAGGCAAGGCTCTCACCGCCGATTTGGCTGACCCCCTCATTAAACAGATGGCCTCGTTGTGCCCAAAGCCGTTTGTCAGCTTGGAATCGGCGATGGCCCACCCCTGCCAAGCGTTGGGTGATTGGAAGACTCTGGAAGACTACGAAATCCCAAGGAAGAACGGTCACTTCGTGCTGTCGTGGGCATGGCATCCGAAAGCCCTGCCCTACGCGGTGCCGGCCTCCGCGTTGCAGATGGCGGTGCAGCGCGGCATGAACGTCACGATCCTACGACCCGACGGTTACTCACTGCCGGCGCCGGTGATGGCCGAGGCGCACGCCCTGGCGGCTCGTTCGGGAGCCTCGATTCGCGAGACTGGCGACCCGAAAGCCGGCATGGAAGGCGCGCACGTGCTGTACGTAAAGAGCTGGGCGCATCCAGATTACTACGGCAACCCTGAAGCCGAAGCGCATCTGCGCGCCGAGCTGCGTCACGATTGGTGTGCGCGCGAAAGCTGGTTTGCCACCGCCCGCAAGGACGCCAAGCTGATGCACTGCTTACCTGTGCGACGCAACGTGAAGATCGCGGACGAGCTGTTAGATGGCCCGCGCAGCGTCGTCGTGAAACAGGCAGGCAATCGTTTGCACGCTCAAAAGGCACTGCTGATGGAGATGCTCAGCAACAGGAGAAGCGCATGAACGTCACGTGGGACAAGCATTCCGCCATGGGGGCGTTGACGAGCGCGCTTCCCTACATCCGCCTATTCAAGGGCAAGACGCTGGTGGTGAAGGTGGGCGGGGCCTTGTGCGGCGAACCGGAGGGGTTGCGTGCCTTGGCTTTACAACTGGCGGTGCTGCGAGAAATTGGTATTCGCGTGGTGCTGGTGCATGGCGGCGGACCGCAAACCACCGCGTTGGCCGAGCGGTTGGGGTTGACCACCACTTTTGTCGAAGGTGGTCGGGTCACCTGTGAGAACACGTTAGAAGTCGCGGTGATGACGATCAACGGCGCGGTGCGTACGGCTCTATTGTCGGCATGCGCTTCGGTGGCATTGCCGGCTGTGGGGCTGTCGGGGGTAGACGCCGGACTCGTGCGCGCACGCAAGCGTCCGGTGCAGAAGCGTGAAGTCAACGGGGTTGCACAAGAGGTGGACTATGGCTTGGTGGGCGACATCATCGCCACTGACCCCACGGTGCTGCATACGTTATTGAACGCAGGCATTGTGCCGGTGGTGAGTCCCTTGTGTGCGAGTGAATCGGGCCAGGTGTTGAACGTGAATGCCGACAGCGTGGCCTCGGCGTTGGCGCGGGCATTGGGGGCTGAGAAGCTCATTTTTATGACCGACACGCAGGGGTTGTTGGCTGACAAGCGCGATGCCTCCTCGCTCATCAGTTACACGGACATCCGCGGCCTGGGCGAGCTTGCGGAGCGAGGCGCCTTTGATGCCGGCATGTTGCCGAAGACCAAAGCGGCAGTGTTGGCGCTCGAAGGCGGCGTCCGACGCGTCCATATGGTGGGTTACAAGATGCCTGAAAGCTTGCTCTCCGAGCTGTTCACCAACGAAGGGGTTGGCACGCTGATCGTGCGGGATCGCAGTGAGCTCTTGCCTGGCGAACAACAACCCAGCGCGATTACCAAAGGCCCATGACCGATGCCGAGTTACTGGCGTTGCATCGCCTGCTGGTGAGCACGCCGTCCATTTCCGGCCAGGAAGGACCGCTCTGCGATCTACTGATGTGCTGGCTCGCCGAACGCAACGTGCCGGTGCTGCGTCTGGGCAATAACCTGGTGTTGCAGGACGGCGAAGGGCCGGTGTTCTGCTTAAACAGTCATTTGGACACGGTCCCCGCCTCGCCCGCGTGGATGCGCCCACCGCACCAGGTCGTTGTGCAAGAGGGCAGAGTGTTTGGCTTGGGCAGCAACGATGCCAAGGCCTCGGTGGCGGCGATGCTGGCAGCCTTTATGCGTTTGCGAGGTAGGGAGGTGGGGTTGCAGGTGCTGCTGACTCTGGTATGCGAGGAAGAGACCAGCGGCCGGGGCACTGAGCAGGTGTTGCAAGAGCTCCGGCGCCAGGGGCGACTGCCGCAAGCGGTGGTGGTGGGAGAGCCTACCGGGTTAGACGTGGCGGTGTCCCAAAAAGGCTTGTTGGTTCTGGAGTTACAGGCCAAGGGTGAAGCCTGTCATGCAGCGCATGCCCAGGTGTTGAAGGCGACCAATGCCATTCGCACGTTGGCGCATGACTTGGTTGCCCTTGAATCGGTGGATTTGGGCCCCGCCGATCCGGCGCTCGGACCGACCACCGTGGAGCCGACCGTCGTGCAGGGCGGTAGTGCGCGCAATGCCCTGCCTGCGCTTGTGAGCTGCATTCTGGATGCACGTATCAACCCAGAGCCGGGGCCAGCGACACTGGTCGCGCGTTTGCAAAGGGCGGTGCACGGCGAAATCAAGGTGTTAAGTGATCGCCTGAAACCACATCACATCTCGCCCGTACATCCGCTCGTATGCGCGGCGCAACAGGCTCGGCCACAGGCCAAGTTGTTTGGCAGCCGTACTCTGTCGGACTTGGTGTTCTTTGCTGACATCCCCGGCATCAAGGTCGGGCCCGGACTCTCTGAGCGTTCGCATCGGGTCGATGAGTTTGTTCTAGAACAAGAAGTCCTAGACGGCGCCCGCTTCTATGAGGCGCTGGTCAAAACCTATGCCGGCATGAGGCTGTCATGAGTCGATTGTGGGATCGCGGTGAACCGTTGCATGCGTTGGTGCTCCACTACTCCGCTGGTGAAGATGCGCTGCTCGACCAGGAGCTCGTGCCCTATGATTTGAGTGCCTCTGCCGCGCACGCGCAGATGCTGTACGACAGTGGTTACTTGAGCGTAAGTCAGCGCGAAGCCCTGGCACAGGGGCTGACCACCTTGGCCAAGACGCATGCCGCCGGGGAATGGGCCGTCACGTTGGAAGACGAAGATTGCCACACCGCCATTGAGAATCGCTTGGTGGCGCTGACTGGTGATGCCGGACGGGCGATTCACTTGGGGCGCTCTCGCAACGACCAAGTGCTAGCGGCGCTACGACTGTGGCTGAAGGCGCGTCTGGATGCTCTGGCGAGCCAGGCTGGGAACGTGGCGGAGGCACTGGAGCAGCTGGCGACGCGGCATGAGGATTGGCCGCTGCCCGGTTACACTCACATGCAGCGCGCAATGCCAAGCACGGTGGGACTTTGGGCGCGGGGTTTTGCGGCGGAGCTGCGGGATGATGCCTGCGGGTTGGCCACGGCCAAGCGGCGCGCGGACAAGAATCCGCTGGGCTCGGCAGCTGGCTATGGCGTGCCGGTGTTGTCGCTGTCGCGCGAAAGTACCACTCGCCAACTTGGTTTTGCGGTGACACACACACCGGTGACCGCGGTACAGTTGTCGCGGGGCAAGGCCGAGGCCACTGCGTTGTTTGAGGCGACGCTCATGGCACAAGATCTGGGGCGACTCGCGGCTGACCTGTGCTTGTTTAACACCTCGGAGTTCGGCTTTGTGACGCTGCCGCCAGCGTTTACCACCGGCTCGTCGATGCTGCCGCAAAAACGTAATCCGGACATCTTTGAGTTGGCACGTGGGCGTACGGCTGAAGCCTGTGCGGCGTTGCAGGAGGTTTTGGCGGTCACGAGCAAGCTCACCTCGGGCTATCATCGGGATTTGCAGCTCATCAAGAAGCCGTTGTTTCGTGGCCTAAGCGCGGTGTCTGGGACAGCGGCCGTGTTGTGTGCAGCGCTGCCGGAGCTGCGTTTCGACGCCGAACGGATGCGTGCAGCCATCGACCCGAGCCTGCTGTTGGCCGAGCAAGCGTATCGCCTGGTGCATCAGGAACAGATCCCGTTTCGAGAGGCGTATCAACGGGTGCGCAGCAGCCAACCTGCGTGCGGCTAGCCTGCCTTGACCCTGCCTCTTGGCCCGATCGGGCCTACCCAACGCTACATTGAAATTCGCCTGCGTCATTTTTGCACAACGCCTGAGCCCGCGTGTCGATAACCTACGCAGCTTTCAAACACACCTTTATAATTCGGAGTTTCCCATGCCAATCCGTGCAACTGATGTCGCTGCGATCCTTCCCGGTGGTTGTTTTCCGATGCGTCATTTGGTGGATGGTAAAGAGTTTTCCACCCTGCAAGAACTGCAAGCGTTCGTGAAGTCTACCAACGGCCACATCAGCCTGAGCGCCGGCAAGAGTTTCATGGTGTATTTGGAAAACTCGTTCGTTCCAAATCACCAGATGTTTGGCGGCTCATCGCAGCGGGTGACCGGGTTCAACAAGAACAGCCCGTTTTCGAGCTCGCCGGTGAAAAACAAGAAGGCGCCGGTGCGGATGCCCGGCAGCTGGCTGAAGATCACGGCCAACAAGGCCGCCAAGTCGGGCGCCCACGATCGCTTGAACTTGAGCCAACACGTGATCGGCATGTGCGTGCCATCGACCGACAAGACCCTGTCGACGATGACCGTGACGGTACTATAGACCTGCATTCTTCTCCTGTTGTAGCACCGGGCGTTTCCTCTGCCCTCTTGTTTGAACCGATCTCCGCATCTGTTGGGACCGTGCGCTGAGTTCAGCAGTGACTGGAACATCGTGGTGGCACCGCAATGCGCCGGGGTTGGTCATCGGGGCGAAAGGAAATTCGCTCCAGGAGGGTGTCGATGCGCGCCATCGTAGCGGGGTTCTGTCTCCTTGCGTGCGCCTGTGAAAAGCCTACGGCACACGCCGAGTGCCCGCGTGTTCCAATCACGCCAGCGCCGGCCGCCGCGCCAACACCCGTGCCCTCGGTGCCCGTTGTGGTCGAGCCGGTGTCGTTGGCGCCGGATGCACCCAAGGCCACTCCCAAGGAGCTGGCGGCGGTGGCACAGAGCATCAATCAGTTGGGTGCGGCCGCGTACCCTCATTTGGCGACCGGTTCACACAATGCGGTGTTTTCTCCGGTAAGTGTCACAATGGTGTTGTCGATGCTTGCCGCTGGCGCCAGTGGCCCGACGCAAGGTCGGTTTGCCAAGGCGTTGGCGTTTGGTTTGCCACCCGATCGACAGTATCGCGCTTTGGGGGATTTGGGGCGGCGCTTCAGAAAATTCAACCGCCCGCGCCTGACGGTGGCCTCGGCTAACGCTCTGTTCGGCAACCGTCGGCAGGCATTTCGACCGGAGTTCTTGGCCGACCTGCGTGCGGTTTACGACAGCGAGTTGAGCCTTCTCGATTTTTCAGACAGTGACCATGCGGCCACGGTTGTCAATCAATGGATCGCCACCCAAACGCACGGCCGCATTCAAGACGCCATCTCTAAAGCGTTGTTTCTCCCAGATCCGTTGCCGGTACCTCTCGTTGTTGCAAACGCGCTGTATTTCAAAGGGCGTTGGGAGGCCGAATTTGACAAAGGCATGACCTACAAACGTCGATTTTGGGCCGACGGCAGCCGCGCCGTACAGGTGCCGACGATGCAGCAGATGGGTGACTATCAGCTTGCACGGCACGCGAATTTTGCGGTTCTCGAAATGGATTACGTAGGTCAGGCCTTCTCGATGGTGGTGTTGCTGCCCAACGCACGCGAGGGTCTTGCAGCGTTGGAGCAGGAATGTCTGACGCGCGATTTGGCAGCGTGCCTAAAGAATTTGTCCTTTGCTTACGTAGATGTGCGACTGCCGAGGTTTCGCATCGAAACCGAGTCGATGTCGTTTAAACCGGTGTTGGAGCAGCTGGGGTTGTCTCAATTGTTTGTGCCGGGTGGCGAAACCTTTGCGCGGCTTTCCGCCGACGCCGCACCGATCTTTCTGCGCGATCTGGTGCAAAAGGCGTTCGTGGTTGTGGACGAAGAGGGCACTGAGGCCGCTGCCGCTACTGTGGCGATGGGCGGCGTGGGCGACTTGCCGCCTGAACCGGTGCGCTTTTACGTCGATCACCCATTTTTGTTCCTGATTCGCGACAAGCGAACACGTGCTGTGCTGTTTGCGGGCCGGGTTACCAATCCTCAATCCTGAATGCGATTATGAAGGTAGCAGGATCCGCAAGGCCAAAAGCGTCCTCTCGGAATTCAGCCGCACATATGGCAAACCAGGAGTGGCCCGTGGTACATTGGGCGCGCTGGCTCAGATGGTTGTAGGTAGAGCCTGCAATACTCGATGGTTGACCGCCTTTTGCCCAACGTTCCGACAGCAACGGCGCCCAGCGTGGCGCCAGCGTCGTCTACGTCCTCGGTGGTGAAGGAAGTCCTGGTGGTCTCCCTGCCTGTCATGCCGAGTTCTGCTTTGCCGCCAGCTCAGGCTCGTGAAGCAGCGCTGACGGCGGTGTTTCTGCGCCTACACCATGCCGGTCTTCTTCATGGTACGGCCGCTAAGCTCGATGGCTTGCTACCGTTGGCGTCGGGGGCAGCTGATACAGAGAACTCTAATCCATTAGGCGCCCTGCTGGTAAGCATCAGCCAATCGCAGTCTGCAGCTCACCCGCGTCTGCCACGCACCTGGCGTGATGCTCTAAATGCGTTGATCGTCGACACTCACGAGCCTGATAGGATCGCCATCGATTTGGGGCCATTGCGGATGCTGTTGATCCGTAGCGGAGTTTCCCAGGAGGCCCTCGAAACAGCGTCCCTGAACCGGGTCCTAGACCCGGTCCTACCATCGGCCAGTTTGGGTATTCTCCATCTGCCGCCCGCTCGCCCGAGCAGCCGAATCTTGTTGCCTGCGCCGCAGCATGGCGTCGGGGTGCGCACAGCGACCCTCCTCACCCACAATCAAGAAAGCGCGATGCCTGCCCGCGCCAATCGGACGGCGCCTATTCTGATTGGCCAAGGCGTCGACATCCGCCAGCAGGCGCACACGGTGCAGCTCTCCTCCGAAGGTGCGCTGCTGTTGGACGGCCACGAGCTCAGGACCGAGGCCGAGCGTGTGTGTGTGCGCCAAGCCCTGGCGGCGAGCGATTTTTTAAGCGTCGAGTTCGAGCGCCTTCCTGCGGCGGCCCGTGCGCGTGCTGCTGCGCCTATTCTTCAAGTGTTTCCGGAGGCTTATGCGTTGTTTCCAGTGGCGCTGCGGGCTCAGCGAGAGCTCTTGAAGCTCGCCGCTAAGTACGCACCCGAGATGATCGATGCGGCGCCAGCACATCTGCGGGCCGACCGGAAGCTCGCGCAGGAGCTCATCTCTCAGTGCGGCGCGGCGTTTGGCTATCTGCCAGCCTTTGCCGACGATCGGGAGTTATGCCAACTCGCCATTCGCGACGCCGGCATGATGTTCAAATTCGCAAGTCCACGCCTACGCGCCGACCTTGAGCTGGTGCGTACCGCGATCGATCGTTATCCAAACGCCTACTTTGATTCCTTGCCTCCCGCACGGGACACCAAGCGGGTGTTCTTGGATTTGCTCGAAAAACACCATTGTGTGATGGCCGATGAGAAACAGCTGCCGCGCGACGTCGAACAAGACCCTGAGCTTTTGATCGAGGCCGCGAGTGTTGCACCCACGCGCTTGGCTCAGCATCTGTTAAACAACCAGGCGTTGGCCATTGCGGCGGCGCGGCGCAACCCGTTGATTTTGCGCGAGCTTCCGGCGTTGTTACCGCTTGTGGCGGCTCAGCCAGAAATTGTCAGGCAGTTTCATGCGCTGGAGGTTCAGCTGAAGGCTGCGGGCATCGAGCACCCCGAGCGCATCCACTCGCTTAAGGCACTTGAGGAGATTATTGCTAACCGGCTTTTGGGGCGACGCGCCGACGACAAACGGCCGCTGGCTTTGCTGCTTTATGCGCGCGCCGACGGGGTTGGTGCGTTGCGGTTCAACGCTATCGCAGAGCTTACCAAGGCCTACCACGTTCGCTATGTCGAAGTTGGCACCGACGTTGACGCGCTTGCACAACTGCAAGCGGCCAGCGCTGAAGGCGGTGCGCAGCTGTTGATGTTGAGTGCCCACGGCAATCGTGACGGGTTGCTCATGGGGGATTGGCAGCCCGCTGGTTGGCTCGACATCTCCGACGCCGACAAACTCCAGGGAGTGCTGGGGCCGGCGGTAAAGAAAGGCGGTACCTTCGTGCTGGCTGCCTGTCGGAATGGTGCGGGTCGCACCTACCTGCGTAATGCGGCCAACATGATGGCAGATTCGGCTCCCCACGCGACGATTTTTGCGGCCACTCGCGTGACCTTGTCGCATCCGAGCCTGGATGCCCAAGGCTTCTATGTCGAACCCCGCTTTTGGCGTGGCAAGGCCGAAACCTACAAGATTGAGCCGCGCTTGCCTTAGCTAGCGCAGGCGCGCATCAGCCAAGCAAGTTGGTGTATGACACCGGTGATGGCCCTGATGGCGGCCAGCAGCCCATGGGATCGGTCTATTACCACTCGCGTGCGTCAGTTGACTTTGTATGGGCCCCGGCGCATTCTCCGCGCCGCTTCACCAAGCCTTGGGCGCTTGTTGCTCGTGGGCGTTGGTAGAACGGTGCCGCAATGCGTGATGGGACTTTGGCGGGGGACAAACGCCAAGGGGATGTGAGTGCGTCCGTCTGGACGTCGGCAGCGCGCGTGACCGCGCTTATTGGGCCGTATGGCTCAGGCAAAACCGAGCTTGCGATTGGCTTGGCGCTCAAGGCGCAGCAAGATCCCTTACGTCCGCCTGCAGCAAAAGTCGCCGTGGCCGACGTCGATGTGCTCAAGCCCTACTTCCGCTCGCGCGAAGCCGAGCAGGTGTTGGCCCAAGCCGGCATCGAGATGTTGGCCCCCAAAGGGGTCATGGGCAGCGCCGACTTGCCGATTTTGCCACCGGGCATTCGTGGCTTGGTGTTGCGCGAAGATGCTCGTGTTTTCATGGACGTGGGCGGCGACCCGGTGGGTGCGCGGGCGTTGGGGGCGCTCTCCGATGTGGTGGCGCAGGCCGGCTTTGAGTTGTTGTTCGTGCACAACCGCAACCGCCCCTTTGCTGCGGATTTCGACAGCGTGATGACGATGGCGAACCAAATCATGGGCGCCTGCAACCTCAAGATCACAGGCGTCGTGGCCAACACTCATATGATGGATGAGACCACCCTCGACATGGTGCGTTGGGGGTTGGAATTGTCTCGGAAGGTTGCTACGGCTCTCGGCGTCGACGTGCGTTATTTGGCGGTTCCCGATGATTTGGCGGGCGCTGAGGATTTGGCGCAGGAACAACTCCCGGTGATTCAAGTGCAGCGGCACATGAAACCCGGGTTCATGGGTGGGGTGGTTCTGAACCCCACACGTCTGCCGTTTAAGCAGGCGAAAGGGAGCGAAGCATGAATCGGATTGTCATCGATGAAGATCGCTGCAAGGCCTGCGGCCTCTGCATCCCGGCGTGCAACCGGGAGCTTCTGAGTTTGGCTGACAAGCTAAACGCCAAGGGCTACCACCCGGTGGCGATCCACGACATGGAACAGTGCACCGCCTGTGCGATGTGCGCCATCGTCTGCCCCGAGGTCACAATCTTCGTCTACAAAGAAGCCAAAGCGAAGAAGGCTGGCTGAAACACCAATGAATTTAAGGCACTCCGCATAGGGGGCGCCGTTCAAGGAGCACAATCGCCATGGCGCAACAACAGCGCGTCCTGATGAAAGGCACCGAAGCCATCGCCGAAGCCGCGATTCGCGCCGGCTGTCTGCACTTCTTTGGTTACCCCATCACCCCCCAGAACGAAATTCCCGAGTACATGTCCAAGCGCTTACCCCAAGTGGGTGGCGTGTTTGTGCAGGCCGAGAGCGAAGTGGCCGCCGGCAACATGCTGTACGGTGCGGGCGGCTCGGGTGTGCGGGTGATGACCTCGTCGTCGAGCCCGGGTTTGGCGCTGATGGCCGAGGCATTTTCTTACATGTGTGGCGCCGAGATCCCGGCGGTGGTGGTGAACATCATGCGTGGCGGTCCCGGGTTGGGGGACATCGCTCCGTCGCAGGGCGACTATGCAATGATGACCAAGGGTTTTGGTCACGGTGACAAGCAAGCATTGGTACTGGCCCCCTCTACCGTGCAAGAGGCCGTGGACTTGATGTCGTTGGCGTTCGACAAGGCCGATGAATATCGCAATCCGGTGGTGGTCATTGGCGATGGTCTTATCGGCCAAATGATGGAGCCAGTGACCTTCCCTGAAAACGCGGCGAAGAAGGTGGATCACAGCAGCTGGGCCGCGGTGGGCAAGCCCAAAACGCGCGAGCGCAACATCATCAACTCGCTGTATCTCGACCCCGACGAGCTCGAACAGCATGTGCACCGGCTGTACAAGAAGTACGGCAAGATGGAGGCCAACGAGCAGCGCAGCGAAAATTTCATGCTCGATGACAAACCGCCGTTTGTGATTTGCGCCTATGGCACCACCGCCCGCATCGCCAAGACCGCAATTCGCGAATTGCGCAAGCAGGGGCTCAAGGTCGGTTTGTTCCGCCCGATCACGGCCTGGCCGTTCCCGGCTGTCGAGTTTGAGAAACTGGTCGAGCCCACCAAGCTGTTCTTTGGCATTGAGATGAGTATGGGCCAAATGGTGGAGGATGTGCGTGGCTTGGTTGGCAAGCGTCGGCCGGTGAAGTTCTACGGCCGTCAAGGCGGCGTTGTGCCCACCACCGAAGAGATCATTGCTCAGGTCAAAGAGAACTACCCGAACTGAGGGTTGTGAGTCATACCATGGCTGAAGAACTCATTTTCAAACGCAGCGCGGCGCTCACCGACACCTATTTCCACTACTGCCCGGGGTGCACCCACGGCATCGCTCACCGCTTGGTGGCCGAAGTCATCGAAGAGATGGGCATTCAGGAAAAAACCGTCGGCGTCTGCCCGGTGGGTTGCTCGGTGTTGGCGTACCAGTATTTCAACATCGACATGCAAGAAGCCTCACACGGGCGCGCCCCGGCGGTGGCCACCGGCATTCGTCGTACGCTCCCCGACGACCGTTATGTTTTTACCTACCAAGGGGATGGCGACTTGGCCTCCATCGGCATGGCCGAAATCGTGCACGCGGCTAATCGCGGCGAAAAGATGACGGTCATTTTCATCAACAATGCGATCTACGGCATGACCGGTGGGCAAATGGCGCCCACCACGTTGCCCGGTATGCGTACCACCACGTCGCCCTATGGCCGGGACACGCTACAATGCGGGCATCCGATTCGTATGGCTGAGCTCATCAACACGCTGGTGGAACCGGTGTACGTCGCGCGCGGCGCCATCACCGAACCCAAGTACATTAACAAAGCCAAGAAGCATATTCGTCAGGCGTTTGAGCTGCAGCACACAGGCTTTACGTTTGTCGAATTGCTTTCCACCTGTCCCACTGGCTGGGGATTGACGCCGACCAACGCTACCGAGTGGCTGGCGCGCAACATGATTCCGTTCTTTCCGCTCAGTACGCTGCGTGAACCGGCCGCCATGCCAGATGCGGCCAAGAAATACACACCTGACTTGAAGGTTCGCGACGACGCGCCCAAGGGCTCGACCAAGGCGGAGGGCTAAACACCATGGCAACGGAGAACGTCATTTTGGCAGGGTTTGGCGGGCAGGGGTTGATGGCCATTGGCAAAATCTTGGCCAAGGCCGCCATGGAAGAAGGCAAGAACGTTACCTGGTTGCCTTCCTATGGGCCCGAGATGCGCGGCGGTACGGCCAACTGCGTGGTGGTGATCGACGACGAGCCGGTGGGCTCACCGGTGGTGCGCGAGCCGCAAGCCGCGGTGGTAATGAATAAGCAGTCGATCGACAAGTTCGAAGCTACGGTGAAACAGGGTGGTTGGCTCATCGTGAATAGCTCACTCATCGAGCGTAAAGCAGAGCGCAAAGATCTGAAGGTGATCTACGTGCCGGCTAACGAGCTTGCTGAGAAAGAAGGCACCGGCAAGTCGGCTAACATGGTGATGTTGGGTGCCTATGTGGCCGCGATGAAGACTACCTCGGCCAAGGCTGTGGAGCACGCGATCGAAGCCAACTTCGCTGGCAAAAAGGGCAATGTTGCCGAAGTGAACGTGAACGCGTTCCGCCAAGGTTACGAAACGGCCAAGAAGTCCTTGTAAGCTCTACAGTTCGACGACGTGATGCCAACACAAGGCCTTTTCAAGGGCCGCGTTCAGCAAGCTGATCGGCTCGCTGGGAGCAGCTCGGCGTCAGCGAGCCCCGCGCCGGTCGCCGGTAATCGACCAGCAATCTGATCGGCTGGCGAGCATTCCATGCACTCATCGTTGCACTGTCGTCGTCGTTCACCACCTCCGTGTGCTCGTCGTACACACCCACTGCAGCGATTTCGGTGCCTTGAACGTGGTTGCTCTTGTCAGGATTGAGGCAGTTTGATCTTTCAAGACACGACGGTATCGCCTCATGACAGAGCAAGGCGGCGGCTGAATAGGCTGGGTGAGTAGCGCTACTGAAACGTCAACCGGTGCCCGTGGGAGCCAACTCTTCAATTGCGCACCGGCGTCGTAAGTGCTCGTCATACACGGTCGTGTAAAGTTTTTTGTGTCTGACCCTGTTTTTGTCAGTTCAGCAACCTGCCGGCTCTCACTACCTTTGACCCCCGCGTTCTCACGAGCATTGACCCCGGGGTCACCCATCTGCGTAACGCATGTACAATCTCTCAGTTCGCCTTTCGTCGTCCAGCGCCGCGTCGTTTC
>JAKLEG010000020.1 GCA_022703175.1 Myxococcota bacterium
GAAGTCGAATCCCCCGATCGTGTCTTCGAAATCACGCCCCCCCCCGTTGTGTCAGATGGCGTTCCCGAGTCAGCGCCAGCGGTTGAGCCTGAACCTGCACCGGCCATTGCCACTGACGCTGGGCTGGTTGCAGAGCCTGCTGTGCTTGAGGCCCACGCGGCCGAAGCTGAAGCCGAGCCGCTTACGACCGCCGCACTGCCCGCGCCGACGCCGGCCGCGGTTGCGTCTGATGTCGCTGCCCTCATCGACCTGACCGACGAGATCGAAGAGGTGACCTTCTTTGCCCAACAGGGGCTGGAGGATGAAGCTCGCGAAGCCTTGCAGGGCTTGCTTGCGAAGTATCCTGACCACCCCGAGCTGTTGGCGCTGAAGCCTACGATCCTGGTCGAAAGCGCACCCGAGACAGCGGCCATTCACGAACCTGTGGCCGTTGTGAATGAGTCGTCAGCAGCGGCGCTATTTGTGCCGCCGCCGATCCTCGCCGTGGTCCGTGCGGACGCGGCCGACGTTGATGTTGAACCCGAGCCCGAAACGGAGCCTGAGCCCGAGCCGCTGGAGTTGAAGGGGGATGACTTGGTGGCTGAGCTGGAGCAAGAGCTGGCTCAAGCGGCTGCCGACGACGATTTCCAGGTGTCGTTCTCCGATGTGTTCGATGAATTCAAGAAGGGTGTGGCCAAGACCGTGGATGCGTCTGACTACGACACCCACTACAACTTGGGCATTGCCTACAAAGAAATGGGTTTGCTTGAAGATGCGGTGCGTGAGTTTGAAACCGCGGTGACCGCAGCGGGCTGGCACATTGGCGCATTGACGATGATCGGCTTGTGTTACTTGGAGCTCGACAAGAAGATCGAAGCGGTTGATGCCTTCATGCGTGGCTTGGCTCACGAGAAAGTGAAACCCGAAGAGGCGATGGCACTGCGCTACGAAGTTGGTAGCGCCTACGAAGCGATGGGCAAATTCGCGGAGGCGTTACGCTTCTACGAGAAGGTGGCTGCCACCGATCCCAACTTTCGCGAAGTAGCAGCGCGGCTCGACCAAATGCGTGCCCAGGCGCCTAGCGCGCCAGCGAGCACCAGTGACGAGCTTGATGTGTTGCTCTCGGACACGCCGACCCCCAAGCCCCGACGCGATTCTAAGACGACCAAGATTTCATACGTTTAGCTGGGACACGGCGCATCGACCCTGTGCGGGGCGGATGCTGCGGCCGTCAGAGGGATCGGAGGCGCGCTATTCCTGGCGGGCCAACCAATCAATTTCGTACTTGTCGGCGCTGGCCTCCGTGGGATGGATGCTGATCTTGTCGCCTTTGGTCAAGAACCAGCCAACCAGGTTGCGGCGGTTCTCGGCGCGGTTCATGTCGACGCTGCTGTCGATCACGGTGTAGGCCACTTGGGCCTCGACCACCTTGAAGAGTTTGAGCTTGCTCTTGAGGGCACCGGCTTTCGCGGTTTTGCGGATCTTCAATTTCAAGGTGACCGTCGGGAAACTCCCCTGTTTGACCTCTAGCACCTCGGCTTCATATCGCTCGCTTGGGTCGTGGTCCTTGATGACGTTGGGCCGCATGCTGGTCGACGAGGGCTTGGAGGCGCGAATCGAGCCTCCACCTTCTGGGGAATTCATCGCCGTGACGGCGCCACCCAAGCCAGCCAAATCTGCCAGCGGGTCCACGTTGCCGGACAGGCTGAGCGTCGAGAGCTGATCCAAGAGAGTGTCCTTGGGCATGCCGCTGACCGTCAACTCATTACCCGCCAAGCTGACTTTGCCGGTGGCGAGCCGCTCGGTAAGCGTTTTTAAGACTGCGTTGCCATCGACGCCATCGGCCAGCACAAAGGTGATGCTTTGTTCGCTCGCTTTAAAACTCTTGGCGGCCCCTGGTTGGTAGCTGCCATCTTTGCCTTTGATGACCAACGTGTCAGCGGCCGCCAGCGCCAGGCTGCTAACGAGAAGGAGGCTTGCGGCCAGCGTGTTGCAAAGAACGACGGACAACGTGTGCATAAAACCCTCCTGAGCAGGTATGACGATGGAGCTACACCAGCCGCTTGTCGTCGGCAAGCTGTGAGCTGAACGGCGCCACGTCATGATTGCTTGGACGTCAAGAGAGGCCCTATGATTCGCCCAACTTCCAACCATGGCCGCCTTGAACTTAGCCTCGATCATCCGTGCTAGCGCACGAAGCCTCCGAAGAATCCTGAGGATTTTCGGCATGGTTTGTGGCGGCGCGCTGGCGCTTACGGTGGTGTTGGCCGTGCTTGGGCGCCTGTATTGGAATGACGAACGCTTGCGTGAGTTGGTGGAGCGTCTCGGCAGCGACAAACTCAAGGCCGCGGTAACCCTTGAGGCGCTCGATGTTGAGCTCACCCACCACTTGGAGCTGCGCGGCTTGCGGGTGGGACCGCCGACCGGATTCTCCCAAGACTTTCTCAAGGTCCGCCGGTTGGCTGTGGTCTGGTCGCCGCTCGACCTGTTGCGGCTACGCGTGGTTCTCCCTGAGCTCGCCTGCGAAGGCGTGGAGCTGGTGCTTGAGGAGAACGATACAGGCCAGAATCTGAAGGCGCTTTTGGCAGCCATGGCCGGGCCACCCAAGCCAGGTTTGTCGGCGCCCCCTACGCCGAAGGCTGAAGCTAAGCCGCTCACCCAACCCTCGCTGCCATTGCGCGTGGAGATGCCACGGATTTTGTTCTCGCTAGACAAGCTAACGATTCTCAAGCCTGGACAAAGGTTGACAGTTGACCATCTGGGTCTCGAAGGGCGTTTCGCCGGTGAGGGGCAAAGCGTGGATGTGGCGTTGTGGGCCGGGATGGGCGATCGGAAAGAGGGCGGCAGCGCGTCCCATTTTACGATGATCGGCGGCAAGCCGTTTGCCAAGATCGACAGTGAGCAACGGCTCGGGATGACGCTTACCTCCAGCGGTTTGGGGGATCTGGGACTTGCGGCGACATGGCAAGGCACAACGACAGTTTCCGCAGACCGAGTTCTGCCACCCCTGCAGTCGAGCCTGGCGTTTGTGACGCAGACCGATCTGCTGAAGCAAACCTTTGACCTGTCGAGACTCACGATGGCATTGGGCAAGCGCACGCAGGCCGAGATGGCGCTTGAGGTCACCGGGATTTTGGGCGAACGCCAAGTGGCTGTGCACACGCTTTCGGCGCGCTCAGATTTGGACGAGCTGGCGCCGCTTTTGGCTGTGCTCATGCCCACCATCGCCATCGGTGGTGAGGTCACGTTGGCCGCGGAGCCTTTTACAACTGGGGTGACACCAGCCGATTGGCCAGCCTTGGCCGGTATCTTCCGCATGACGACGCGCAGGTTTCACGTTGAGTTGGCTCAGAGCAAAGCCTTTGGGATCGATGCGGAGATGTCGGTGCGCATGACGCAGGGGATCGCGACCACCGACCTTACCGGGAGCATTCGTGAAGCCGAGGCTGGTGTTTCTAAGGCGACAGCAACCAGGCTCAAGATGTCAGTGACCACGCCCGTGGCGCCCTTTTTGGGGGGTGCGCCCGAAGGTGACATTGCGATGGGGATGCGTCTCGACGTGGGCGAGGCCAGCGCTGGCACGAGTAGGGCGCGCAACACTGTATTCACGATGGATGCAGTGCTCCCCGTGGCGCTCATCAAGAAGGTACCAGAGGCACCCTCTTGGCGAGCGAAAATGCGGCTGGATGTCGGGGACGCCACGGCCGGCACGATGCGCGCCGTGGGCACGCGCTCCACACTTACGCTTAGCAGCCGCGACCTGAAGGCCGAACAGATCTCTTTAACCTTTGTGGGGACCATCGACCGCATGGAGATGCCACAAGGAGAGGAGACGTTGGTGCTGCCGAACACTTACTTCGGCACCACGATAGACCGCACCGGTCAACGTTTCACCATTCACAAGATGGAATACACGGCGGCTGAGACGCTTGTGGCCAAGATGCATGGTGTCATCGACCAGGCGATTACGGCCGCACCGGTGTTCACAGGGCTGCGCTTGGATTTGGGGCCGGTTGACGTGGCCAAAGCAATAGCCTTGTTGCCACCCGGGAAGCGTATGGCCGGAACAGTTGCCGGCAGGATGTCGATGCTGATGTCGATCGAGGGTCGCGTACCCTACAAAGAGTTACTCCCCAAAACCAAAGCGCCTGGGGTGAAGCTCTTGCCTGATCGTTCGAACTTGGCAGAGGTGCTCGGGGCCTACGCTACATTTCTGGAGGACTGGCAACGTGAATTCGCGGCAGGGTTGCCGCTGTCGGCCACGGTCGCGTTTTTGTTGAAAGATGGCGTGTTCATAAACGACAAGAACGACGCCCACGGCATCACAATGGCCAGCGAGTTTCGCCTGGAGCCGCATCAGCCGGTGTTCACCTGGACGCTGGATATTGCGGAGCTAACGCAACCGCTGCATGCGTCGGGACTTCATACCGGTTTCGAATTTTCTTGGAATGACGGCGTCATGCGGGCGGCCTACGACGCATCAGTGGCCACACTTACGCGCGACAATTTGCCCAAACCGCTTGTTGACGCGCGCATGGAGGCGGTGTGTCGCTATCGCTTGGGCGGCGACCTGCTTTTTGACGTTTTCAGAATGGAAGCTCCTGACCTTGGGTTCCTGTTGGATGCCAGCGGGGTGTGGGTGAAGCCGTGGCAGTTGGCAACGAACGATGGGCTGCACCAACCGAACCTGCCTGGACTCGACACCACGTTACGATGGTCGCTTGCGCTAAACCCCGGCGAGCGCAGGCCCCTTACTGTGGGCGGCCCTGAGCTAGGAGGGGGGTTGGCTCTATCAGGGAGTCTGCGCGCCGCCGACGGCGTCATCGCGCTAGAGGGTCTGTTTGCCACGGAACATTTTAGCTTTGTTTCGGGCAGTAACGCGGTCGAAGAGATGTCCGGCGGCATTCCCTTCGACATTCGCATGGCGTTCGATCCGCGTTTGGAGGCTACGGTACTGCGGCGTAATTTCGCGTTGGGGGGCGGTGTATTTGCGCTGTTAACCTCGGGCGAGGATATTCGCAAACGCCCCGCGCGCCCGACCTACTATGAGCGCATTCAACCCTATCGCGACCGCCCTGGGTTACGGGCACGACGCATCAAGAGCGGCAGCTACGAGTTGGACGACTTTGTGCTTGAAGGGCGGCTCACCAACGGCATGCTGTTGGCAGATGCGATTGCGATGCACGTCTTAGGCGGCGACCTGGTCGGCAACATGGCGTTTCAGATTGGGCGCGATGCCTCGGTCAGGGGCGACATGGCGTTCAAGGTCTCCAACATGGACGCCAGCTACTTCAAGGATTTGCGTTTGGAGCCGGGACCCGACTCGGAGCTCTCTGCAGATATGCAGGTGGGGTTTCTGTTTGCGCCCAAGAGCCGCGATATCACGCTGAATATGAACATCACGAAGATAGGGGCGGAGACCTTCGACCGATTCCTCCAGATCCTCGATCCGAAGGCCCAGGACGAAAAGCTGCAGGCAAACAGACGCAACCTTCGCTACGTGCGCATTGACAACGTCGCGATGTGGATGCGCTACGAGGCGCTCAACATGGACCTGGCCGTTACAACCTTCTTGCGTATCCCGGGGACTCAAATCGGCTTTCCCAAGATCGACCGCGAGTTGCTGCGACGTTATTCGCTCAGTGATCGACTGGACGATATCGTTGCACCTATCAAGAACAACACGTTGGCACCGGCCCTAGGGTGGAACCGTGCGAATTGAACGAGTCGTAGCCTTGTTGTTTGTGACTTGGTGCTTAAGCACAAGCGCTTGCATTAGCAATACCGTCGTCAACATTGGGCAGAAATCTTCGCTTGAGAAACAGCTTATGGGCGAGGTGGAACCACTGACCGAGGAGGAGATGCTCATCGTCTCGGTGCGTGCGTCGGGAATGGGAACCACGTCACGCGATGACCTCGCTGGCCAAGCGCTTGCGGCGCGGCGTCGTCAGCTCTTCAACCGTGATGATGTTGAAGAGCTCAAGGGTCTGGGGTGCTTGGCCGAAGGGCGCCAAGGCCGGTTGGTTGAGCACGAATGCAGTGCACGCAATGAAGCCGAGCTTATGACGCGACTTACGCGAATGGTCGCCGAGGAAAACGCCGACCGATCGGCTCTGCTCGATTGGGCGATTAGCACCGATCCAGTGCTGACGCGTGCCGATCGCGGTCAGTTAGAAGAGATGCTCGGGCGTCTGTTTAGCGAACGCGCTAAGGCCGGTGATTGGCTCGAACAACCCGATGGGAGCTTCAAACAGAAATGATGGCATCGAAACACCGGGCGCGCCCCCTCGTGGTGGCACTGGGGGTGCTGAGCGCGTGCTCCGGGCCGCAACGGCATGCGACCCCACCTCGGTTTGTTGCGGCGCCTGATGCGGTCTTTCAACCGGCCGTACCGATTGTAAAAACCACTGCCGACGCTCTCTATCCCACGGTGGTGGCAGATTCTGATTTGGTGGTCTACGCCGCTAAAGTGGATGGCAACCTTGACCTGTTTGCCCGGCCGATACAGGGGGGCGCTGCACTGCGATTGACCTCGCATTCCGCCGACGACACCGAGCCCGAATTTTCACCCGATGGGCGCCAGATTGCGTGGTCGTCGCAGGCCGATGATGTCAAAGGCGACATCTGGATCATGGACGTTGATGGTAGCAACAAACGTCGGCTCACCGACCGCACCAGTACCGATCGAGCGCCGATCTTCAGCCCAGATGGCACAAGACTCTACTTCTGTTGTCGCGTTCCCGGGGCTTCGTACGAACGCATCGAGGTGATGGCGCTGGATGGCAGTGGTCGGCGCACCGTTGTCGACGTAGGTCGTGACCCGGCGGTTTCGCCAGATGGTCGGATGCTTGCCTACGTGGCCCCGGACGAACACGGCCGCTCGCGGCTGTACGCCAAACAGCTGGAAACCGGTTTGGTCGCGGCCGTCACCGATGGCGTCTATCTTGAAGGTCTGCCGCGCATGGCGCACGGACTGTATGGCGCGACCTTATTGTTCGCGCGTTGGGTCGATGATTTCACGGGCGACGGTGTATCTGACGGCGACGATCCCGCAAGCCTCTGGTCGGTAGAGCTCAACGAGGCCTTGTTTGATGGCGCGCCGCCCGCAACACCGCGACCCCTCACCCCCGGTGAGGGAGGTGAGCTGTTTGCTTCGGTGGTTGGTGACTGGATGGTTTTCACCGCAGGCGGTGGTTCCGATTTGGAGATTCACGCGTTGCCAGTCGACGGCATGATTCGTTCGGCCGCGGGCGCAGAGGCGATCCTTGCCGCTGCCCGGGCGCAGGAGAATCCGACGCTTAAGCGATTAGCGCTCCGCTACATCGTGGCCACCTCGCAAATCCAAAGCGCGTCCGCGCGCTACGAGTTGGCGCGCGATCAGGCCGAACGCGGTCGTTTTGTAGATGCTATCGAGGAACTCCAGCGTGTGATTGCAGATGCAGACAACCCCGATCTGGTAGGGCTCGCCGAAGTTGAAGTTCAGCGGCTCCAGATGCTGCAAGGCTTGCGGGGAGTCCTCGTCGCACGTGAGGATGCTCAACGCCGAGCGGTTGCGAGTCGCGCTGACGCGGTTAAGGCAATTGCAGCACGTTATCCTATGGCTGCTAGCGTTCAGTATCGTGCACGTCTGACACGGGCAGAGGCAGACGCCGCCGTGGGGCGACGTTCACAGGCGGTCGCAGCCTTGGAAGAGCTAGGCCGCTTGAACGACTTGCCTGCCGAGGACGGTGCGCGTGCGTTGGACCGCTTGGGCGAATTCTATGAGCTGCTTTACGACGATATTGCTGTGGCAAGGGTAGCAGAGGCGTGCGCGCGACGGTTTCCCAAGGAGCGCTACTATGTGGTGCGCGGTGTCGACCGTTGGATCGAAATTGCCCGCCGCGGTGAGGGGCTGTCGTCGCTGGCCGCCCTTGAGGATATTGCCCATCGGCATAACGATTTGACGTCGGTCGCAGCTCGCGCGGCGGTTGCTCTGGCCAGACTCCAGGAGCAGGCGGGCCACGAAAGTGCCGCACTAACAGAGTGGCAGCGAATTGCCACCGAGTTCGAAGCTGACCGCGACGTTTTGGCCGAAGCTCTGGTGACTCTGGGTGAAGCTCATGAGCGGCAGGGTGAGCCTGCACAAGCGCTCGCAACATTTGAGCGGTTGATGACTGAGTTTCCTGAGCGCGCGGGGCTTCGTGCTCGCGCTCAACGAGGTCATACCCGGATCGCTTTTGCCAAGGCCCGGGCCGAGGAGACACGCGAAGAATTCGCGGCAGCTCGCGATAGCTATCAACGGCTTCTGTCGGCCGATCGCGAGATGATTCAGGCGCACCGCCGCTATGTGAGCCTATCGGCGCGTCTCGGCAGGCTCGAAGAGGTGTTGTCGTTCTATCGCGCCGAGGCTGCGGCCAATCCACGCGACCGCATCTCTCGCTACGGCTACGGATACGCGCTGACCTTCGTGACACCACCGCCGCTCGCGGAGGCAGAGCACGAGCTCGTCGCGGCCTTGGCCCTCGACCCAAAGTTCGCCGCGGCGCATCTAACCCTTGGATGGGTGCGCGAACAGCGCGAACGGCAAGATTCACGAGGAGGCTGGCTGGAGCAGGCGGTTACCAGCTACCAAACGACGATAGGTCTGGTCGATGAGTTGAGCGAGCCTGAGCTGTACGGGGCCGCACAGCTCAATGTCGGCAACGCGTTGGGTGCCTTGGGGAAGAACGATGATGCTTTTGCTGCCTATCTGACGCGCGAGTTGTTGGGGTTGCCATTTGACGACGTGCGTACAGAGCTGTTGTTTCGCGAAAATTTCGCCCGCATTGCGATGCGCATGGGCGAATACGATGTGGCTCTCGACATGGCTCGTTTGGGCGTGGCGCTCAGCATCAGACTCGATCACCATCCCAGGCTCGGGACGCTGGCCAGCCTCATTGGTGCTATCGGGCTTGCTACGGGTGCCGATGCCGAGGCGGTCGAGTGGTTTGACCGTGCGGCCAGTCTGCATGCTCAAGCATACGACTGGGTCCGATTGATTCCAGCGCTGCGGGGCAAGGCGTTAGCGTTGAGGGCGTTGGGGCGCTACGACGAGTCTCTGGCGTTGATTCGAGAGATTCTAAAGATGTTGGCGCAAGAGAGGGGGCCCGGTGATCTGCGCCAGTGTTGGCAGAGCGGAACATTTCAGCAGGAAATTCCGGCGAATCCAAAGAATGTCACGCGCGCCGTATGTGGTTTCTCTGCAGCTCAAGAGGAGGAGATCGCACTCGGCATTGCTGAGCGTGTGCTTGCCCAACGCGGTTACTCGACCGCCGCCCGCGAATATGACCTGCGACGCTTGGCGCTTTGGCGCGCCGCCGCAGGCGACAAACGTCTCGGAGCTCGGGTGCGTGTGGAATGGATGTTAGCGTTGGCCGAGGCCGCTCGCTTGGCGGCTATGCGGGGTGAGTCTGGGGCTGCGACGAGTTGGTGGCTTGAGGCGGCTGAAATCGCTACGAGCGAGGGCCGTTTTGCCGACCTGGCCACGTTGGCTCACGCCCTGGTGGCGCTATGGAGTGCGGATCCAGATGCGAGAGAACAAGAGCATTGGGCCTCACTGCGTGCGCTCTTGGAGCGGGGACTTGGGGACAAACCAGAACCCGTTGTCGCAGGCACCCTGGTACGTGCCGCCACACTGTTGGACGCGCTGGCTGTGGTGGCCCGGGCAGTGCCGGGCAAGGATCCCTTGGTTCAACTCAAGGCTCGGCTTGGTCACTTGGAGAGCGGCTTTGAACGTTTGCTTGTTGATGCTGACCAATTACGGGCCTTGAATAACCCAGATCACCGAACGGCCGCGATGCTTGCACATCTCGAAGGCTGGTCAGGAAAGCCACAAAACACTTCTGCTGACGAACGCGCCGCAGCACTCAGGGGTGCACCTCTCGATTGGCGTTGGCGGTTTGAGCGGAGTCTGTGGGACATGGGCGACGCTAAAAGCGTTGTGGATCCGGCCTGGCTGCAGGCGGCCATCGAGGCATTTGAACTGAGCCCACATCCCGTGGATGCGCCTGAGCGAGGGCTCTTCTTGTCACATGCGGCGACGTGGTTGCTTGTGCAGAACCAAGCCGAACGAGCTTGGCGACTTCTAGAACGCGATCGACTGCTAGGGTTACAACCGCGCGTGGAGCGGATTCCAGCGCGGCTAAGAGCGCGCCTTACCGAGCTTACCAATGCACGAAGCGATGCGGCCCGCTACGCGAGCCTTGCAAAGTCTAGTCCTGCCCTTGTGCGTGCCCTCTTGGCGGAACCCGCAGAGCTAACTTCGGTGCAGGCCACGCTCGAGGCCGATGCTGCTTTTCTTCAGGTATTTCAACCTATTCCATCGCAGCTGTGGTGGTTTGTGGTGGATGCCAAGGGGCTCAAGGCAACGGTCACGGGGCCCATGCACGAGCTGGCGATTCCGGCGGAGGTACGCAAAGAGCTGTTACCCACGAGTGAGAGCAAGGTGACGACCCTGTACGTGGACCCGGGCGAAACCACGCAGGAGCCGAGTTGGACCTGGAGCCTTGCGGATCGGCGGTTGATCGACCTGTGGGAAGTGGTGGAGAGCCTGTCTGCGACCTACTTGATCGCAGCGCGCGAAGCGCGTCGCTTGGGGGGTCAAGATGTTGTCTGGTTTGGTCGCGATCCTGGCCTCACCCAGCTGACTGTGCTGGGGGGAGGACAAGTGACCCGTACGGCGCTTGCCACGGTAGGCAGCGCGGCGCGCATGGTGGTGATGGATCTGCCTGAGGAAGTGGCGCCTGCGGGGCGCAACACGCCCGGACATATGCAGATCTATTGGCCTGGGGATGCAGGAGTGAGCGACGCCGAGCGGCTAGACCTGGACACGCTTGCACAAGCACCGCTGTCCGCTGTCTGGGTTTCTCTCAACCGGGTATCGAGTGCGCCCAGACCGAGCCGAGCGGTTGCGCAAGCTTTGCTTTTGGCCGGTGTACCGAGCGTGGTTGTTGGCTCCGGGGATGCTGCACAACGTTTTGCGTCAGCGATGGCTGCCAATGACACCTTCGCACGTCCAGCGACGCTCGTTGCCAACGCAGTGCACGACGAGGGCGCTGCGCCTATGCGTTTCATAGGTCATCGCGGTTTGAATGCACCTGAGCGAGTGGACTTTGCGCTCGACAACCTGGTGCGCATGGCAGGCGTGGCCAAGAAGAGCTTCGATGCCGCCAAGTCTCGGCAAGACTCGCCAGGGTGGGAGGATGCTAAGCGAGCCTTTACAGACGTGGTCGAGACGTTGGGTTTCTTGCGGCGTCCTGAGGTGGCCGTACTCCTGGCGCAGTCTTCCCACAAGTTGGCGAAGGCTGTGGCGCCGACCCTCAAGAGCAACGAAATCGCCAATCGCAAGATCCTAACCTCGATCCAGGTGAAGCTGGGCGAGGTTGACGACGCGGCCGCGATCCTGGAGTTGCTGATCGAAAGCGCGGCGGCCGAGGGAAATACCAAGGGTGTGGCGGAACTGGACCGCGACTTAGGCGTCACCTACTACGGTGGCAAACGCTACCCGGAGGCCGCCGAACGTTTGAAAGCGTGTGCGGGGTTGGCACAGACACTCGGCGAGCCGCTGCTAAAAGCCGAATGTCTTACCCAGGGAGCGCTGGCTGAGCGCGCGCGCTATGACTATCCAGCTGCTGTTCGTGCTTATCACGAGGCCATTCTGATCTATGCAGCTAAGGACCCCGCCAAGCAGATCAAGGCGCGGCGAGATCTCGGTTTTCTGTACGCGGATGCGTTGAACAACTACGACAAGGCCCTTGAGCAGTTTGAGGCCGCTTTAGGGGTCGCGCGCACACACAAGCTCGACGACATGGTCGTGAGCCTCACGTTGGATTGCGCCCGAGTGTTTCGGGCGCGCGGCGAGTACGAGCTTGCATTAAATCGTGCACAGGAAGCCGAGAGCTTGGCCGCCCCAAGTGACCATCGCGCCCGCGCCAACATCGCGTTGGAAACAGCCAAGCTCTACTGGTATCGCGGCAACTACAGGCGCGCGTTGGAGCGTCAACGCCAAGCGCTGGAGCTCGCGCGTAAGATCAATGATGACTTTTTAGAGATCCAGGCGATTAGCCTTGGGGGTCTTGTCGCCCTCAACCAAGGTGAGCTTGAGCGCGCCGAACGCTCGATCACCGCCGCGCTCGATTTGTCGCGGATGAGCGGCCGCAAAGCCGAAGAGGCCACGCAGCTAAACAACCTAGGTATCGTGCTGCGTCAGGCGGGACGGATCGACGAAGCGGTCGAGCGCTTTAGTGATGCGTTGGCGCTAGATGAGAAGCTTGGGAGCATTGAGGGCCGAGCATTTGACCTGCGCAACCTGGCACTGGCATTCAATCGCAAAGGTGCCTACCAGGAGGCGTTGGTGCGCGTAACGGAGGCGCTGACACTCTCGCGATCTATTGGCCTGCAGTACAACGAGGTGCAGTGCCTGCTTGCCCGCGGCGATGCGCTTTCGGGGTTGGCCGACCCAGGCAGCGTCGAGATGTATAAGGCCGCCGCTCAATTAGCGAAGCGTACGTCGGTCGCCGAGGTTGAGTGGCGTGCTCTGTATGCACTCGGGCGTCACGCTGAGTCCTCGGGCGACATGGTGGGAGCGCGGAGCTGGTTGGAGCGGGCCCTCGCGGTGGCTGAGCGTCTGGGTCGCGGCCAGGCGGATAGCAGTGATGAGAACAACCGCGATGACCTCTTTGCAGATGCCATTCGCTTGAGCGCGCAAGCCGGCGATTTGGCTTCGACCCATCAGCTGATGGAGCGCGCGCGCGGCCGCGCGATGCTCGATGTTTTGTCTACTCGGACTTTAGAACTCCCGACCGTACGGGCCAAGGCGCTGTTAGATGCCGACACAAAGGCACAAGATGCTGTGACGGTTGCGGGTCGAGACACGACCGAGGGCGCCCTCGGTCGGTTGAATGAGGCGCGCGTTGTGCGAGCACAGAGCTTGGATGCGTTACGTGCTGAGTATCCACGCCTGGCGCACACGTTCACGATCGAACCGTTACCGCTCTTTGAGGTTCAGCAGCGCTTGCCTGAGGATGTCGTTGTCCTTTCCTATTTCGTTGGACGTCAGGCCTCCTCGGTGTTGCTGGTGCGTCGAGGCAGCGCGAAGGTGGTTACCCTGAGCGTAGGTTACGAGGAACTTGCACATCGCCTAGAGAGCCTCGGGCGCGACATGCGGGCCTTTGGTAGCGTCGACGACAACTTGCAGAACCTAGCGGCGATGTTGCTTGTCCCGCTGGCGGTCGACCTTCAAGATGCGCGCACACTTCTCATTCTTCCGCACGGCCTACTGCATGCGGTGCCTTGGGTCGCCTTGCCGGTGAACGGTAAATTTGTATTGGAGAACTGGTTGGTAGCGGTTTATCCCAACGCCAACCTGATGGTGGAGCTTCTACAGCATCCGCGCCGCTCTAAATGGGAGCGGTTGGCCGCGTTGTCACCGGCCACCGATCTGCCATTTGCTCACCTCGAAGCATTGGCCATTGCTGGCGACAAAGCGCTACGGGGAGCAGCTGCTACCAAACAGGCATTCAAAGCCCTTATGGTAGATGCGCTGGATCTACCCGCCCACACCAGGCTCGAACCACGCGACCCCTTGGCGAGCGCAATCACGTTTGGGCGCCAGGGTGATACCGACGACGCCTTGGAGTTGGCCGAAGTCTTTTCGCTTACCCAAGTGCCGGCTGTGGTGACGTTAAGCGGTTGTGAGACTGAGGCACGCTCAGGATCAGGGCAGGACTGGATTGGCTTAGGAACTGCATTTCTCACGGCGGGCGCCGACAGCGTTGTGGCGAGTCAGCAACGGGTGTCAGACTTGGCCAGCGCTCTCTTGATGAAGCGGTTCTATCGCAATCTAAAGAATGAGAGCGTCGGGGAGAGCTTGCGTCAGGCCATGTTGTTGGTGCGTCACTACTTCCCGCATCCGGCCCATTGGAGCAGCTTCGTGCTCATCGGCGATCATCGGTAAGCGCTTACTAGAGGGCCGCTGCGAGTCCGACAAAGTAGCCATAGGCGTCGCTATCGGCATCGAACCAGGAGTTACCGGAGGGAACGTGGGCAGGCCAAACATTTCTGCCGACGCCGGCTTCAAGGTTGACTGAATCGATGCCGAGCAGTGAGGCGCTCAAGCGTAAGGCAACGCTGGTTTCGCCATGGTTCTGCCAATCCACTGGAGAGGGATCGCCGTTGGTGGCCAACGGTCGGGCCGTGGCAGCGCCGTAGCGCCACACCAGGCTTAGGTCGTTGATGACCAGGACCTGCAGTGTCAGCTCATTCTTCCAGCGCAGGTCACGTAACAACGGTATGGCGAGGCTGATGTCTCCCACCGCGAAGGTGTCGTAGGCGACGCCCTCAAAGGTCGTCAACGGTAAGCCTGCGAGCGTTGTGCTGGTGGGGGCGTCAAAAAGCCCCTCCGGCCCCAAAAACTGTCCGCCGGTGTGCAGCGCGAGTCGTCCTAGGTACGGGATCACTGTTAGGTAAGTGGCGTCGGCACTAGCGGCCGCATAAGACCGACGCGAGAGTGGCGTGCGCCCGACTTCACTCGTGGCGCTCAGCACAAAGCCTAGGTTCATAAGCTCATTCCATTGGAGGCTGAGCAAGCCAGCGGGGCCGATGCCTCGATCGTCGCCGAACCAGCCCCGGCGATAGGCGCCATTCGCACGTGCTGCCAACCCGATGGTGTAGAGAGGGAGGTGGTAGTGTCCGGCATAGCCCAGATCTGTTTCAACAAAAAAGCTTTTGCTGATGCCAAAAGTCGCGCTGCCTTCACCGTAGTGACTCTCCTGTTTGCGGACGTAGTCGGTTGTTTCAACGGCCAAGCCGAGTGCGGTGCCGCGAATCGGGCCATTGTAATTTTGTTCTACGTACGCGGTTCCACCCCATAGGGTCTCATCACTCGTTTCAGGGGTCGAATCGCTCTTCGGCTCAGCGTGACTGTCGAAAATCTTAGAGCGCGCGCCCGCTCCGGCCCAGCCCAGGCTTTCGTTGCCTGTGCGCCAGCCGATGGACAGGCCGACGAGATAGTGTCGATGAAAGGGCATCGGGTTGAGCGCGACAGTGGTGCCATCGGCATCGGGAGTGGGTGCCATAAACTGCAAACGCATACCATCAGGCCAATGGTTGTTGGTGCGATCGGCGTCAGGTACGAGTGCCCGCGGATCGAGCTCAATGCGCTTGGGCGGGGCGTCGAGGGTGATCTGCCACCGGCCAGCTACAGGTGCAGGACGGGCATCAGTGACCACCGTGCCACGTTCGCTCTCGACTAACACTTGCAGTGGCAACGACAATGAGTCGTTAGCGACAACGGTGAAACTTACGAGCACATGATTGTCGGTGCGCTCCCAGTGGACATTTTCTAGCCGCATATCCTCGGTGGCCGTGCCGCCGACGAAGGCCGCCAGAAACGGTCGTGGATCGATACCGGTGACCTGCTGGATGCTTGCCTCCAGGTCGGTGCTGGTGATGACGCCGCCAGCGTGCGTTCGGTACAGGTGCGCCAGGCTTGCACGCAGGGCGTCGGTGCCCACAAGGCCTCGCAAAGCACGCATGGCGAGGTAGCCTTTTTCATACAGGTAATGGCTGCGTTCCTCGCCGTAATCCAGCGAACGTATGGGGGCTCGCACGGGCCCGTCCAAGCCGTAGCGCAAATGATCACGGTAGGCGGGAAGCAGGATGCCGTAGAGGTTGTTGGTCGGTAGGGCAACGCCCAAGCTGTTCGCCAGGAACCACCGGAAGAAGAAACTCGGATCAAAGGTGTCTTTGCCGCGGCGCTCGAATTGCTCTTCAACGTAGTCGAACGCCAGTGCCTGCGACAGGCTTTCGGACAGCCAGTTCTCGGTGTCGAAATCGGCGCCTGCACCTAAGCCCCACCATTGATGCGCAAGTTCGTGGGCCAACGTGGTTTCACCCAAGGGGCCATAAAGTCCCCACGACACCCAGACGCGATCGTACAGCCAAAACATGTCCGACAAGAGAATCAGGCCATCGGCTGCCATCGAGACGTTGCTGGTCGGTGACTCCACGACCAAGAGCCGACGCAAACGGTAGGGGCCATAGTGTTGTTGGTAGTACGGCAAGATCCGCGCGAGCTGTGCGAGCTTGGCCCTGGCTTCGCCCTTCGAGGTGTCAAAAATTGCGCGATCCTCGCGCGCCACGACGTGCACGTCGATGCCGTCGATCTCGGCGCTTACTTCGGTGAGCGGCCCATCGCTGACCACAATCGGGATAGAGCGAACCGGCACATCCGAGCGCGCCTCCGTGAATGTGCGGTGGTCCCGAACCTCATCAGCACCGATCAAAGCTATCGTGCCTTCTGGATGTCCAAGGCGCAGGCGATAGATAAAGGCCGGGTAGACCTGCGCCTCGGACCAGCCTTGGTCGAAATGGCGCGGTTGTGGAAACCAGCCAAATCGCCAGGTGGTATCGCCGTTCATGTGGCCGTTGTCGCCTTGGCGGTGGGGTACCAGGGTACGGAATCGGAGCGAGATGTCGGTGGTGGCACCCGGCAGCAAAGGCGTGGGCAATTTCACCGCAAGGTATTGGCGCGCGAGGCTGTAATGCTGAATGAGGGGTTGCGCAGCCACGTAACGCCAGGGGAGTGGCTGGCCCTCTCGGTCGGTGACTGCGTCAATTTCAGTTGCCGACGTTTCCCATGCATTGAAGTAGCCGTCACTACGCGCCGCTTGTGAGAGCGCAGCATTCGGGTCGGCATCGGCGTTGGCTGCCAAGATGAACTGGAGCTCCGCAAGCGAAGCGGAGCTTGGGTTGGTAAGCCGCCAATGCGCAACGCCAATGAAGGTGTTGTCGTCCTGAAGCTCTACCTCCAGCATCACGGCAGGCCAGGTCGCCTGCGGAGCCGCCATCTCGGCCTCGGCCGGTGGGGACAGAGAAGATGACGCCGAGGTTGTGATCTCTGGGAGGGGAGCTAGACCGAGGCACACCGGCAGCAGCAACGTAGCGAGCACGGCAGAACTCCTAGGAAGCGGTAGGGTATCGCGCCCTACGCAATCGACATGACGCTGCGGAAGTAACCGATGGTCCGCAGCAGGCCCTCTTCCAGCGACACCTTGGGTGACCACCCCAGCTTCTGTTGGGCCAGCGAAATGTCAGGTCGTCGGCGCGTGGGGTCATCGGAGGGGAGTGCCTTGAACACTCGGTGGGAATGGCTGCCGGTGAGCGCCAGCACCTTGTCAGCCAGCTCACCCATCGTAAATTCGCTCGGATTTCCGAGGTTGACGGGGCCGGGGATTCCCGCATCACTGGTGAGCAACATGATGCCGTCAATCAAGTCATCGACGTAGCAAAAGGAGCGAGTCTGTGAGCCGTCGCCGTAGATGGTAAATGGCTCATCGGCCAATGCTTGCACGATGAAGTTGCTCACCACGCGGCCATCGTTGGGCAGCATGCGTGGGCCGTAGGTGTTGAAAATCCGTGCGACCCGGATATCGGTTTTGTGACGTCGGGCGTAGTCGAAGAACAGCGTCTCGGCGCCGCGCTTCCCCTCGTCATAGCAGGCGCGGATACCGATCGGATTGACGTGTCCCCAATAGCTTTCTTGTTGGGGATGCTGCTCGGGATCGCCGTAGACCTCTGAGGTGGAGGCTTGGAAGACCCGCGCACCGTGGCGGCGGCCAACCTCCAGGGCATGCAAGGCGCCTAATATGCTGGTCTTGTAGGTCTTGATGGGGTCGGCCTGATAGTGCACGGGCGAGGCCGGGCACGCGAGGTTGTAAACGCGCGCGACCCGTGCATCATAGGGCTCAACCACATCGTGAGTGATAAGGTCAAACCTCGGTTCATGCTTGAAATGCTGCAGGTTGGCAGCGCTGCCTGTGTAGAAGTTGTCCAGGCACAACACTTCAAAACCATCGGCAATCAGGCGATCGCATAGGTGCGAACCAATGAAGCCGGCACCGCCGGTGACCAGCGCCAACGGTGTCGTGCGGTGCTTGGCCGGACGCATCACATGGGTCTTGCGTTGGGGCTTGGCTGGGGGTGTGCGCCGCGTTTGCACCACTCGACGTGGGTGTCGGGGTTTGGGTCTGCGGGTTGGGTTGCGTGTCATACGCCAGGCCTTCCAATGCTGTGATAGGTGAAACCAAGCTCTTGCATGCGTCGGGGCTCATATTGGTTGCGACCGTCGAACAGCACCGGGTGTTGCATGAGCGCCTTGATCCGGCCGAAGTCGAGGCTGCGGAACGCACCCCATTCGGTGACCAACGCGAGAGCATCGGCGCCGCGGGCGGCTTCATAAGGATTTTCGGCAAACTCCACGCGTGGCAGGTGCGTAAGCTCAGCCTTGGCGGTGGTCATCGCTTCCGGATCATAGGCCGAGACGGTAGCGCCTGCTTCCACCAAGCGTTTGATGATGACCAAGGCCGGTGCCTCGCGAACATCGTCGGTCATCGGTTTGAACGCCAGACCCCAAATTCCTACGCGTTTGCCAGCGGCCGAGCCGCCAAAGTGCTTCAGAATGCGGTTGGCCAAGAGTATCTTCTGGTGTCGATTCACTCTGTCCACTGCATCCAAGATGTCGGCGGGGCAGTCGGCTTCGATCGCCATGCGTGACAGCGCTTTGACATCTTTCGGGAAACAGCTCCCCCCATAGCCTGCGCCCGCATACAGGAAACTCATGCCAATACGTTTGTCGGTGCCGATGCCTCGACGCACATCGGTGATGTCGGCGCCGACCCGTTCACAAATCTGCGCCAGCTCATTCATCAGTGAGATGCGTGTGGCCAACATGACGTTGGCGGCGTATTTGGTCATCTCACTCGAATGCACCGTCATCACCACCAGCGGGTGGCCATTTTGGACGAACGGCCTGTACAGCTCGCGCATCACTTGCTCGGCCCGCTCACTCGCGACCCCGACGACGATGCGGTCGGGGCGCAAGAAGTCTTCGATGGCTTTGCCTTCCTTCAGGAATTCCGGGTTGCTAACCACGTCGAACGGCAGCGTGACGCCACGGGCCGCGAGGCGCTCGCTGATCAAGGCTTGCACCCGATCGCATGTACCCACCGGGACTGTGCTTTTCACCACCACCGTCAGCGGGGCGGCCATCAGATCAGCGAGGCGTTCGGCCACCGCAAAGACGTGGCGTCGATCTGCAGAACCATCTTCGTCGGGCGGCGTGCCGACGGCGATGAAACACAACTCGGCATGTTTGAGCGCGGCGTCGAGGTCAGTCGTGAAGCGGAGCCGGCCATCGCGGGTGTTGCGTGCCACGAGCTCGGCGAGCCCGGGCTCGAAGATCGGCATCTCTCCCCGGTTCAGCGTGGCAATCTTCTCGGCCGCCAGATCCTGACAGACTACCTCGTTGCCCATATCGGCAAGTCCGGTCCCGGTGACGAGCCCAACGTAGCCGGTGCCAACAATGGCGATCCGCATAATAGCCCCTTGCCTTTGGCAGGTGCACCGAGCACCCGCGCGGGGCAGAGCTATATCGTGGATAGAGGGGGCGAGGGAACCGAGGGAAACTAAGCCTTCAGGTTGGCAATGGTGCGCATCAACTGGTCGTGTTGCGCCTTCATCATCTCGGTGAGGGTCTGCAGCGCCTGTTGATAGTCCTGCACCTTGGTTTGCAGGTCATAGCGGTCGAGTTCAGTCATGTCGCGCAGACTCGACAGCTGACCGTCCAACTTTTCCATCAGCGCTTGGGCTTCTTCCTTGGTCAGCTCGCCTTCACGCGTGACGGTAATGACGTTGCCATCTTTGTCGGTGATGTTCTCGGTCCAGGTAAACGACTTCTTGCTACCGTCATCGGGCCAATCGGAGAGTGCTTCGCGCAGCTCGGCAATGTCGGTGCGCATATCCGCTGCGAGTTGGGTTTTGGCTTCGACGCCCTTGGCCATGTCGGCCAGGTTGCCTTCGAGTCCCACCAGCCCCATAAAGATCACGCCCTTGGCGGCGTCATCGGCTTGGGTTTTGCCAGTGGTAACAACGAACGTCTCCAGCGATTGGTTGGCCGCATCGACCAGCCCCGAGGAGAAGCTGCCGACCTTCACACCCGCCGGGTTTACCTTGGTTTCATTGTACAACGCGTCGCCAAAGTTCACGCTCGCTTGATTGAGCACCGGTTGTTTCTCAGGCGGAATATTTGCGAACAGCTTGGCCACCTCTTCGCGGTCCCGTTCGGTCATGGTCGGGATTGCGAGCGTAGCGCCATCGGTGAAACGGACGCTATCGACGCGTTCGAAGCTGTTGGCGGTAAAAAGGTTGAGCCGGCGTTGTGTTTGCTCGGCTTCGACGTGGTGGATCTGCTGGCGTTCTTGAACTCGGTCTATGCGTTGAACGGTCATGGGCTCTCTGGCCTCCGTAAAGGTTACCCGTGGAGGGGACTCTGTTAGGTCCATACACGCTACCTGAAGGTTCAGGTTTTCGGAATGATGCAGAATAATCATTAGAAAATATAGGGAGTTATTGGCCATCGATAGCAAACGTAGGTGTTACACACACCCTACGAGGGTAAGGCCAGGTTAGGTCGAGTGTTCTTCTGGGAGCGGGCTTATCGGTGCGGGAGGAGTGTAGGGTAGTTGCAGCGTGAAGACAGCTCCTTGGCCCGGCCCTGGACTCTCGAAGTGCAGGGTGCCTCCCAACTCGCGTGCCGCCAGCGCTGCTGTATGCAGGCCAAACCCGTGGCCGTGGCGTTTGGTGGTAAATCCTTGTTCGAAGATGTGGGGTTGGTGCTCGGGGGCAATGCCCGCACCGTTGTCACTCACTGTCAGTGTGATGCGTCCGTCGTTGTTGAACCGCAGATGTACGTGGGCAGCGCGTTCAAGGGCGGGGCGGGATTGCACGGCATCCAAGGCGTTGTGCAACAGGTTGACCAAGATCATCAACACTTTGTGGCGGTTGGTCACGGTGACTGGAATCGGCTCCAGCTGGGTCGTTAACGCAATAGCGCGGCGTTTGAAGCTGTCTTGTTCGAGGGTCAACAGGTGCTCGATGGCTTTCACCAAATCGACCGGCTCGGTGCGATCATCGCCGACGGCATAGCGTTGCTGCATCTCGACCACGGCCGCCAACGTCGTCACCGCGTCGCGCAGGCGCAACATCTCAGCCTGCATCGCAGCCTTATGTTTGCCAAGCGCCTGTGTGAGCTTGTCCAGGTAGGTTGCGAGCATTCGTTGGGTGTTGGTGTCATGGGGTTCTAGGTGTGCGAGTTTTTTGGAAGCGCGCTCGACGCCATCGATGTGCAAGGTGTTCACCAGATCGGTCAACAGCGACGCCGAGGTTGCCACGTGTGTGAGGGCATTGCCGACGTTGTGCAGCACTCCGGTGGCCACCTCAGCCATCCCGGCCTGGCGCGCCGTGGACACCAGGTATTGTTGGGTTGTCTCTAGTGATGTTTGGGTCTTACGGTGGCGGCGCACCTCACGTTGCAGCTTGGCGTTGGCTTCCTGAAGCTCGTGGGCGGCCCGTTTGCGAAAGGTTTCGGAAGCGACAGCAAGGGCCGTGACCACCAACAGCAACGTGAGGGCATCGGCGAGACGTAAGCCCGGGCTGTCGATGCGGGGGCGCTCGATGCCCCATTGGTGCAAGGTATAGAACGTTAGGTGTCCCATCGCCGCCGCGACGGTGGCGGCGAGCCCCGCCTTGAGCCCGCTCACCGCTAGCCCCAACAACGGCAACACGATTAGCCAGTTCAGCGGCAAACTGCCCCATCCTCCTAGAAAGTACGCGCCTTGCATCACCACGACCAACACCAGGCTTGCGATTAACACCGTGGCGGCTTGCAGCGGCAAGCCTCGATGCAGTGCCCCAATGCACGTGCCTGCGAGTACAACAACCGTTGCCGTGGTGAGCGCATGCAGCGGTAGGCCCAACGCCAAGGCGGTGCTCGCGACGATGATACACGTGGCCGTGCACCATACGACGAAGCCTACGAGCACTCGTGCCCGGCGCCGATCATCGGTTGCCCATTGGGCATAGTCAGCTGGCAGCAGTCGGTCCAAAAGACGGGCCAGCCAGGTTTCGAAGGCGGACTCAGGCATGCGCAGGCCTTGATGGCGGCAATTGCAGGCGGGTTTGAATGACGGCTGCGAGTTGCGCGGCGGTGAACGGCTTGTCGATGCAAGGGCAGCCAGCGCTGCGAATGGCGTGCATCTCTTGTATGGAGAGGGTCCCCCCAGTCATCAGGATGACGCGCTCCGCCTGTGCGGGTTGGCTGGTCGCCAGCTCGGCCACGAGTGACAAGCCGTCGCGTCCAGGTAGGATCACGTCGCACAGGATGATGTCAAAAAAACGCTCGCGGGCGAGCGCCAAGGCTCCTGCAACGGTGCGGCAGGTGGTGACTTGGTAGTCCTTCAACAAGCGCTCCAACGCGCGTAACAAACTCTCGTCGTCATCGAGCGCGAGGACACTTAGCTTGGTTTGGAGGACCGCCGGTTGGCCGGTTGCAACGCTTGCGAGGCATGCGCCTGGTCGCGCGCGCGGCAGCACGACGGTGACGGTGGTGCCTTGGCCTTCAACGCTTTGCACGTCGATGCGGCCGCCGACGTTGGTAATGATGCCTTGGCTCACCGCGAGCCCCAACCCTGTGCCTTCGCCTACTGGTCGAGTGGTGAAGAACGGGTCGAAAACGCGCGTTAAATCGGCCTCAGGAATGCCACAGCCATTGTCACGAACCCGAACCATCACCTCATCCCGGCCCTGCGGGGCTATTTCCACGAGGACACGGTTTTTACCGGGGTCGTCGATGCGAAATGCCAACATGGCATTGCTCAGGATATTCACGAAGACCTGCTCGATGCGGTGGTACACCGCGAGCACGTCTGGGACTTCGCAGAAGTTGCGCTCAATCGTCGCGCGCAGGCCCAAGGAACGCCCCAATAGCGCCAGGGCCTCCTCCATCGCCGGCCCGACTTGCATGGGCAACGCTGCGGTGTTGTCACCGCGCACATACAGTTTTACGTCGCGTACGATGCGTTCGATTTTGTTGACGCCTTCTTGGGCGTCGCTTAAGGCCTGCGTCAATTCACTCAGCTGGGCGAACGGCAGCAGGCTGGTGTTGTGGCGGAGCTCCGAGGTCACAAAATCCAAATTGGTGCGAATGTACGAGAGGGGATTGTTGATCTCATGTGCAACGCCAGCGGTGAGTCTCCCCAAGGCTTGCACGCGTTGGGCGCGGTAGAGGTTGTCTTGCGCTAATGTCCGTTCGGTCATTTCGCTGCGTAGCTGGGTGTTGGCTTCCGACAGGGCAAGGGTGCGTTCGCGCACCGCTGCTTCGAGGTTGGTTACATAGCGGGCGCGTTCTTGTGCCAGGTGCCACTTGGCGACTAAGGCGCGCGTCAACTGGCGGACTTCAAGCGGGTCAAACGGTTTCTTCAGGATGAGCAGGCGATCGGTGTCGCCAAACAACGTGGCAATTTGCTCCCAACGATAGTCGGCGAAGGCGGTACACAGAACGATCTGTACCGCCTTGTCGAGCGCGAGCATTTTTGTGGCTGCCTCGACGCCGTCCAGGCCAGGCGGCATGCGTACGTCCACGAACGCCACCGCAAAGGGCTCAGGCGTCCCGGTGGCTTCTTGCAGCAAGCGCAGAGCTTCGTCCCCCTGCAATGCGGTCACCAGCGGGAAGGTTGGCAGGTTGGGCACTGTGCCGGCTTCGCCGAACAGCGCCTGCTCCATATCACGCATCGCCCGTGTGTCGCTGTCGGGAGGACACAAGATGCTTTTGAAGTCGCGAAGGATCTCAGGGTTGTCGTCGACCACCAGGACTCGACCCACAGGGACCCATGGCTCTGCAACCGGCGCGGGCGGTGGACGCGTCATCCGAGTTATCGTAGCACGCTTTGGATTTTCACCCCACCCAGGTGGGCGATTGACCTACATGGAAATCCCAGTGTGCGCTTGGTGTTAGTTGCCGATCGGGTGGTGCGCGGGTTAGAAGGAGGGACTCACGTAGGAGTAATATCATGGTCGAGGGTCTTAAGGTCCCTAGCGACATCTCCGGAACCGTTGATCTCTATGGGCGAACGATGCCTGTCGAAACCAAGACGAATCGTGTCGTGGCGGTCACCCCCGCAACGGCCAACATCGAGGTGGCGACCCCAGAGGCACCGTCCGCTCAGGCCGGCGTACAGCTTGGGTTGGTGATCGAGTCCAAAGCTTTGGCGCTTGCACCACCGGCATCGGCCTCTGGAGTCGCGCGGCCATGGGAGATCACCGCCAAACCCAAGCTCGGCGTCACCGACGTGCTCGTGCCCTTTGCATTTGGCACGATGTTGCCGCCTGCCGCCGACCTGGTACGTGGCCAAAATCTGTCGGGGATGAGCTTGTCCAACGTGGCCGCCAACTGGACTCACCCGGTGGTGGACAAAAAGTGGCTGGCCAAAGAGAATCTCGTTCAACATCTCGGGATGCACGGTTGGGCTGGCTCCGAGGGTTACCTCTACATGCGCAATCAGGGCTTCGGCCCGCTGATGTCCAGCATTGGCTCGCTCAACGTCGGGGTGGGTATCGATTTTGGCCAATCGCTGCGCCCCAATCACCGGGCTGATATCACCGACCAGGTTGGCACGATGATCGTGGGGGCGTTGGAGGGCGAGGCGCGTTATCAGGCTTATCTGTGGGCGCGCGCCAAGTACGATGAAACTGGCAACCGCATCTACAATGCGATTGGCCTCATTGCCAACGCCCAGAGTGTCTTCATTCTTCCCGATGGTAACGGCGGCGTGCAGGTAGGTTTCCGCATCAAGTGGTAGGTACACCGCGCACTTCGCGTAAGGATCCTGATGAATATCACCGATACCGACGTGCGTGCGGCTGCGCAGAGACTAACCGCAGCTGCCGAGGCGCTATGTCCCATAGCCGATACCCAGCCACTCATCAGCACCATCACCGATGCGACCGTGTTGCGCGCAATCGTGGCTGGAGCGCCGCCGTCGCCATGTGAAGCTCGCGTGGCCACGCTTTTGGCAGGCGGTTTGCCTGGCCTTCGCGCCTTCGTGCATTTGGCCACAGAAGTAGCTGTGTTCGGCATGGGGCATGCGGATCCGTTTGTGGCGGACTCGGAACTTGAGCGGCGGGTGGTGGCATTCGCCAATGATTTACAGGGTGAGGCACGGGTGTTGGCGCGTCACCGCGCGTTGTTTGCCGACCAGAACGGGCACGCCTTGTGGCTTGTGGCTCACGCCGACGCAGTCGACGCCGAGCAACTTTTGTTGCAGTCGCTGTTTGAAGGCTTAAAAGAGAAGGTCGAGCCGTCGTTGCTGTTCTGGTACGATCCGGGCACGCCGCAAGCCGATATCAAGTCGAACGCTACGCTGCTTGCAATCCTGAAACGTGCTCCCGAAGCTGCCAAACGCAAGCGTCCCACCAACATCAAAAAGACGTATGCGCGTCTGTTGGAGATGGCGCCGCCGCTCAGTTAGCTAAATCGTCTCGCCCATCTCCGCCCAGACTTGAACTATCGGCCAACTTTGGCGATATGGGCGCCATTCCCCCTATTTTCGGAGTGGTTGATGCTGACACCCGTGGTGATGTCTTGCCTGTTGTTATTGGGACTCGGGGTCTTTACGGCCTTGATGCTGCCGCGCGTGCGTTTGTTGTTCGCTGCACAATCAGACGCTCGTTTCGGGGATTGGGGCGCGCGTATCGCCGGGACCTTGAAGTTCGCCTTTGGCCAGTGGCGCATGCCGCGGGATCCCGTGGCCGGCCTTGCGCATATCTTCATCTTTTCCGGCTTTCTGGTGGTTTCGATCGCGACGGTTACGCACTTTATGCAGGCGTATGCGCCGGGGTGGGCCTTTCCAGGCTTACGTGGCGTCGTGGGGTCCGTGTACGCGCTCATCAAAGAGCTGTTCGAGACCCTGGTGCTTTTGGGTGTGACCTACGGACTGTGGCGCCGGCTCAAGCCCACGCCCACGCGGGTGGGACGCTCGGGGGAAGGGGTGTTTGTGCTGGGTATGATCGCATTCCTCATGCTCACTGACTTCCTGGTGACGGGCGGTGAGTTGGCGGCCAATGCCACGGTCGGCCTGCCTTACATGCCGATGGGGCACCTCGTATGCTTGATGCTCCGACCGTTAGGCACTGAGGCTGCTACCTTGGTTGCGCACGCCGCCTGGTGGGCTCACTGCGTGGCGATCTTGGTGTTTTTAAACTTCCTGCCGATTGGCAAGCATTTTCACGTCATTACCGCGATCCCCAACGTCTTTTTCCGTAACTTGTTGCCCTGGGGCCAAATCCAGAAGCTCAACTTAGAGGACAGCGAGAGCTTTGGCATCCGTAGCACCGCCGACCTCACGTGGAGCATGGTGCTCAATACCTATGCTTGCACCGAGTGCGGTCGGTGCACGGTCTATTGTCCCACTGTGCTCACCGGCAAGCCGCTTGAGCATCGTCAGCTCAACCTCGATCTAAAGCACGCTTTGTATGCCGACCAGGCCGCGTTGCTCGCCAAGGATCCGAAGAAACGTGAGGAATTACCTGCCCTTGTGGGCGGCAAGATCACGTCGGAAACCATCTGGGCGTGCACCACCTGTGGCTCGTGTGAGCTTGAATGCCCGGTGCTCATCGAAAATGTGCCGCGCATCATCGGTATGCGCCAAGAGCGGGTGTTGATGCAGGGGGATGTAGCGCCGGAATTGGCGCGCGCCTTCAAGGGGATGGAGAACAACAACAACCCGTGGGGCATAGGTGCCGACCAGCGTGACGCTTGGGCCAACGGGCTCGATATTCCGCGCATGGCAGACGTGGCTGCGGCCGGCAAAGAGACGCCCCTGCTGTATTGGGTGGGTTGTGCCGGTTCGTTCGACGACCGAATGAAGAAGATCACCTGGGCGATGGTAAAAATTCTGCGCGCCGCTGGTATTGAGTTTGCGATCTTGGGCCAAGAAGAAGGTTGCACCGGTGATTCAGCCCGGCGTGCTGGCAACGAGTACCTGTTCCAAGCGATGGCCACGGCCAACGTGGAGCTTTTGAACAACTACAAGGTCAAGCGCATCCTCACGCACTGCCCACACTGCCTGCACACGTTGCAGGTGGATTACCCGCAGTTTGGCGGCCAGTACGAGGTGATTCACCACACGCAGTTGCTTGCCGACCTGATCGCGAGCGGCAAACTCAAACTCACTCAAGAGGTCAAAGCCAACATCGCCTATCACGATTCCTGCTACCTGGGGCGCTACCACGAGATCTACGATGCACCGCGCCAGATTGTCGCCGCGCTGCCGGGAGCCACGCTTAAAGAGCTACCCCGACACGGCTCCCGCTCGGTATGCTGCGGCGCCGGTGGCAGCCGGTTTTGGTTGGAAGAGAAGATTGGCGAGCGCATCAACTTACATCGTAGCAAGGAGGCTGTGGCGACCCAGGCCGAGATCGTCGGTAGCGCCTGTCCGTTCTGCCTGACCATGTTGAAAGACGGTGTTGCCGCACTCAATCAGGAGGACAAGGTGCGCACGCTGGATTTGGCGGAGTTGGTGGCGCAGGCGCTCTAGTCAGGGTCGCGACTCACGCAACCCTTCCATCTTGTCCAAGGGGGTTTGTGGCATGCTGCATCGCTTCTGTACGCGCTGGTTTCGCCTCGAAGAGCACCAAACATCGGTAAAGACCGAGGTCGTTGCGGGGCTTACGACCTTCGTCACGATGGCCTACATCATCGCGGTGAACCCGTTGGTGCTGGCCGGGCCCAATTCCCATACCGGCATGAACTTTGGTGCGGTGCTGGTGGCCACCTGCCTCGCCGCCGCGACATCGACGTTGGTCATGGGCTTGTGGGTGAACTACCCATTTGCATTGGCGCCGGGCATGGGACTGAACGCCTTCTTTGCCTACAGTCTGTGCGGGGGCATGGGGCTGCCATGGCAAACGGCGTTGGGTGTGGTGTTTGTCTCGGGGTGTTGCGCGGTGCTCGTCACCGCAAGTCGCTTACGCGAAACAGTCATTGCCGCTATTCCGCCGCACCTGAAATCGGCGGTGGCCGCCGGCATCGGTTTGTTCATCGCGTTCATTGGTTTCAAAAACGCCGGCATCATTGTTGCGCATCCGGCCACGCTGGTGGGGCTGGGGCATTTGGGGAGCCCCGAGGTGGTGTTAGCGCTCGTGGGTCTGGTCATTACGGGGGTTTTGCTT
>JAKLEG010000200.1 GCA_022703175.1 Myxococcota bacterium
GGCGCTGGAGGCACAACACTGGGAGCCGACGCGCCGGTTTTCAGAAAATCGCGTGGCCTCGTTGGCATATGCGCTGCCTTCCAGCGAGCCCGCGTTGATTATTGGCCCTGGAGGTGGTGGTGACGTGGTGTCGGCGTTGTACATGGGCAAGCGCCAGGTGATCGGCGTGGAGGTGAACCCGATCATTGCCGAAGACGTGATGCAAGGGGCGTTCAAAGCCTACAGCGGCGGGTTGTACAACCGCCCAGACGTGAGCATCGTCGTGGGAGATGGGCGCGCCTTTGTTCATCAAAGCGAGGCCCGTTACGCGTCGATTCAGGCGACGCTTGTGGACACCTGGGCGGCGACGGCTGCCGGTGCGTTCACGCTCTCCGAGAACAACCTGTACACTCGCGAGGCGTTTGCCGACTACCTGAACCACCTAGCTGATGACGGCGTGTTGACGATGACCCGCTGGCTTCGACCGCAGAAGGAGTTCATGCGATTGTTGGTGTTGTGTCGCGCGGCGCTCGACGACGCAGGCATCAACGATCACGCTCGACACCTGTATGTGGCCGCCGACGATCGTATGGCGACCTTCGTGCTCAAGCGCACACCCTTCTCCGACAGCGAGTTGGATCGTCTCGACGCCTACATCAATGCGCAGAGCCTGCGCGCGATCTACTCGCCGCGCCTGTCACCGGCCAATCCTTTCGCGGCGTTTATTGCCACCCCTGGGTGGCTGGCGTACGTGGACCGCTATGGCGATGACATCTCGCCCCCTACCGATGATCGACCGTTTTTCTTCTACACCCTTAAACCCGCCAAGCTGTTGCAGGCATTGTTGTCACCGCGCGAAACCAGCCTGGCTAACCTAGGCTTGGTGTTGTTGGTGTTGGCGCTGTTTATCGTGGGCGTCTTGGTGTTGGCCTTTTTGGTGTTGCCGCTGTTTGTCCTGCGGCGCGATGTGTTGGCCCTACATCGTGCCGAAAAGTCCAGGTATTTGGCCTACTTTATGGCAATTGGCGTGGGTTTTATGGCGGTCGAGATGAGCCTGATGCAAAGCTTCGTGCGCGTGCTTGGGCAACCCGCGTTGTCGCTGGTGGTGGTGTTGTTCGCGCTGTTGGTTGCAGGTGGCATTGGCTCATTCTGCTCGCGGCTGCGGCCGTTGTGGCCTCGTTTTACGTCATGGCGAGCGCGGCTGTGGCCGCGGCTGCTGGTTGTGGCGTTGTTGCCGGCCCTCGCCGGGCCGTGGTCGGCCTTGATTTCAACGCAGCCGTTGTCGCTCCGCATTCTGGGGGTGTTGCTGTTGTTGTTGCCGGTGGGCTTTGCCTTGGGAGCATTTTTGCCACTGGGGATCGCTGCGGCCGGTGAGCGTCTCAAGGCCGTGGTGCCGTGGGCTTGGGGCCTTAACGGGGCCGCGTCGGTGTTGGGTTCGGTGTTGGCCGTGGTGTTAGCGATGAACGTCGGTTTTCTACACACGATGCTGGTCGGGGTGGTGTTTTATGCCCTGGCCGTGTTGGCCGCGCGCAGCCGTTCGGCCAGCTGAGCGCAGGTCAAAACATCGCGGCCTTGCGAAAGCGTCGTAAGAATCCGGTGGAGTCGCGTTAGGCGTTCATCGAGGCTGCGTTTGAGCTCCGGTTGGCGGGCTGCAAGTGCCGCCGGGAAGCCTTCCGTCGCGATATCGGCCACATCCATCGTATGCAGGTTCAACAACACGATCGGTTGACGATTCAAATCGGCCAGAAGCGCATCACAGAGCCAGCGGGGTGCTAGTAACAGCGCCGCGCCGGTGACCGGTATTCGGAGGCGGGTGGCTACGGTGATAGGCAATTCCACGAGGCTACGACGCCCTGGTCGGTAGGGGCTTGTTCCGGGGTGGTATGGAGTGCGCGGAGCCCAGAGGCTTGTCGGTGAGCCCAAAATGGCTGCGGTCTGCCGCCGCTGCACATGGTACAGCGCCATCACCGCCGTTTTCAGTAGATAATACGGCGGGCTTGGAAGCACCGAGGCGTCGTAGCTAAGCCCCAACGTGGTGAGCGCCTCGACAAGCGCCGGGCTCAAATTGTAGCCGGGGGCGCGAAAGCCCTGTGGCGCTTGTCCTGTCGCTTCGGCAAGACGTGTGTGGGCCTCGCGTAGGTTCGCCAAGATCGCAGGCAGCGGCCGTCGGCTCAGGCCGTAGTCGTGGTCTTGGGAGTGACTCGCGATTTCGAAGCCTTGCTCGACAAGCCGTTTAAGGTTCGGCCCGGTTGTGGTGGTGACGTCGCGGCCAATGGCGAACAGGGTGCCAAAGCCGCCAGCTGTGCGGCAGGCGTCGGTGAAGCGCGTAAGCGGAGCTTCAAACATCACCGTGGGGGAGACGGTACGAAGGTCGAGGCCGTGGAGGGCGCCGTACTCGGGGGGGCCGTCCAGATCCACTGTGATGGTGAGGGTGCGGCTCACGAGCCCTTGATACGGATCACGTAGATGAGTCGCCCAAGATCTGCCAGCACGTGCGGCACTCGCCGGATTAATCCGACGGACGGCGGCCGGATTTCCTTAAGCGTGAGCGGGATTTCTTCCACCTTGAGCCCTTCGCGCCCAGCGCGAATGACCAACTCTGACGCGAACAGGTTATGCTCCACGGTGCAGTGTTTGAGCACCGGCAGCACCCGCGCTTTGTTGAACGCCTTGAGCCCGTGGGTGTCGGTCCCATGGAAATCCAGACTTATGCGCAAGAGCAGGTTGATCACGGTGGTGCCCTGGCGTCTAAGCCAGGGGCGAGCGTCGTCGCTGTCGGGGTGTCGTTTGGAGCCGATCACCATGTCGGCGCCTTGGTCCAACAGCGTCAAGGCACGGTCGTAGAAGTCTAGGTCACCCAGGTCGATTTCATCGCACAACACGTAGTCGCCGCGGGCCGCCACGATCCCTTCGCGCAAGGCGCGCCCATAGTTTGGCTCAGGCACGTGCAAGACACGCACGTGTTCGAGCTCCTCGGCCAGGCTTTCGGCAATCGCGCCGGTGCGATCGCGGCTGCCGTTTTCTGCAAGGACAATCTCGTAAGGACGGTCGCGGCGATCGAGCTTGGCGATAAGCGCGCGCACCGCGGTTTCGAGGATCGGTTCTTCGTTGTAAACGGGGATGACAACCGACAGCATGGACGGTGGGCTCATGGGTACTTGGGCGGGGGAGCGCGGTGAGGCCACCGCGACGTTATTCGACTACGCTTCGGGGTTCGAGCTTTCGAACTCCATGACTTCTTTTTCCCAGGTTTCTGGAGCGTCGGGGGCAGCATCGCCGGGGCGATTGCCCTTGGTCGCGCGTGCACCACCGCGTTTTTTCTCGCGTTGGCGTTTCACCTGGTTGACCACACGGTCATGGGCGAGGTCGATCGCCTTGTACATATCTTCAGCTTTTTCGATGATGTTCACCGGGTTGCTGTGCGGCATGAACACCGTGACGCGACACTCCTTGTTGAGACCGTCATCACTGCGGCCCAACTCTGAGAGTTCAATCTCGATCTTCACATCAGGCCGATCGAAGATGCGCGCGATGGCGTTGCCCAGCTTCTCCTCTGCGTGCTCGGTGAGGGCTGGCGTCAAATTCATGTGGCGCGCCTTGACGATCACTTTCATGCCTGTCTCCTTGAAAAAAGTTCAACTACACCACCGCGTATGGCGAAGGCATCCGTGCGCCTACGTCCCGACGCGGCGACCCTTAGACAATTTGGCTGGCACCTATCAAACAGAGGTCTCAATCCTAACAACCCTCTCCCCGCCCAAGCCATTCCTAATCTAACGCATCTCTAAGCTCTTGGCACCTAGTTTCCAGAAACCGTTCAGTTAAGCACGCTGTGGTCGGCTGGGCCCGTTCGCCCCAACATGTCGGCCAACAGCTCGTTGAGTTTCTGGAGCCGTTCCTTGAAGGCCACTGTCGCCAGCAGCTCTTGTTGGATCGTCAGGTCTGAAACCAACGTGGCGCACAGGAAATCGGTCAGTTGGATCGGGTCGGCCGTGGAACGCATCACCTCTGCCAATTGGGCATCGGTTTGGGCCACGAGTCCCGCAAGGCGCATCACGGTGCTCTCGAACAGCACGATTTCGTCGCGTGCCGCCTCGGTAGCTTCGGCATCGGGGCGCGGAATCACTTCGATTTTGAAGCGCCGATAGGGGAGGTCCTGAGGCAGCTCTTCCAAGAGCCGCACCCGGTCGAGGCCTTGGATCAGGACATTATAGTCTCCTGCCTCAAGCTTTTCGGCATGGATGATCTGGCCCGCCCCCGCAATGGTGCACAGCGGCGGCAGGGTGTCAGTCTCAGTTCCCGGCTGCATCATCGCCACGATCAAGAGCCGGTTTCCCGACAACGCATCAGCCAAGAGGGCGCAGTCAGGCGGCTCATCGATGTGCAACGGAATGACGATTCCTGGAAACAACACCGCAGTCGGAAGCGGGAATGCCGGCAGCGATTCGAGTGCGGGTGCTTCTTCGGTCTCGATGATCACTCCCAATGGCTAGCAAGCAGCCTGAACCTGGGCAAGGGTGCCAGTTTTTTGGGTGTGGGTGAGTGTGCGTGCTAGCCTCTTGACTATGAGCACATCCGTTGACCTCGCGGAAACCCTCGCTCGCATCGAAGCCCGCCTTGCGGCTGTGGACACAAAGGTGGACGCTATCCAGCAATCGTGGCGCAAGTCGATGGAGTGGTTGGGGCAAATGGGCGAGCACGTGCAGTCGTTGGACGCCTTTCGCGAAGAAGTGCGCGCAAGCCTTGAGCCGTTGTTTCACAAGTTGGATAACGTCGACGACGTGATGCACATCATGCGCCATGCCACCGCCGATGTCGCGCGTCGCATCGATGCATTGGAAGGTAAGCGCCGGTTGGCGGGTTAGCGTTACGTTACTTGCGCTTCACGGCTTCGGCGAGCTTATCCGAAGCGCGTAACGTGAAGACCTGATCGCCGCTGCGTAGCTTCTGCATATCCCCGTAGGCCTGCGTTTGTTGGAAGAGCTCCTGCGGAATCACCGCCAACACGATACTGAAGACTTCTTGATCGGCCGCATTCACGAACCACGGCTGCTGCGCCGGGGCCCAGCGAGGGGCGAATTCCTCGCGGATGGTGCGCATCACCTCCAGCGCCTTTTGGCTGAGCTCATCCACTTCTTCCTGTGTGATGGGCTCGGGGGCGGCGATGTCGCTTGGGTCATCGGCGGCTTTGGCCAGGGCTTTCTGTTTCTTTTTGAGAACCTTCACGAGGCTGAACAGTGTGCGCATGGCACTGGCGATGGCAGCGCCTTCCATGCCGGTGCGCTTCAGCGAATCGACGCGGCGCTTGGTGGCGTGCTCGTCAGCCTTGGCGATGGCCTCGGAGACCTGGCGATTCATCACGTCGGTCCGGACCTTACCTTTCAGCACAGCCTCTTCGGCGACGCCGCTTTCATGATGCTTTTTCGCGGCCGGGTACAATAGCTCCATCAGCGTCTGAAAGTCGGCCGACTCGGTGAACTCCGGGGGTGGATTGAGCGGCGCCAAGAGTTGGCGTAGCTGGGAGCGCATCGCCTCCATCGCGTGTTCGTGGGCGTAGGTGTTGTCTGGGTCGTGGTGCATCGCCTGATTGATGGCATCGCGTAACGCACGCCGGGCGAGGGAGGCGAGCTGCCGCCACATCGAGGGTGTGAAGGTGAAGTTGGAGGCTTTTGCCAGCCGTTGGGTGAGCGCAGCAAACTCCGAGGCCGCCGAGCGTTTCTCGTGCACCGTCTCGGGGGTCTGGGCGTTCTTGAACAGCCCCAACAGCCGTTGGACGCGATTTCCGATGCCATCAGCGTTGTCAGTCACGGCTGCATCTTAGCCGAAATGACGTCTGTGCGGGAACCGTCGTGTCCCAATTTGCACAGATCGGTGTCCCAATTTGCGACACTGTCCCAATTTGACACACGCCAAAACCCTGCCCGTTTTTTCTAAATACCTAAAAACACGCGACAAACCCGCAGCACTCAAGTTGGCAACAAAGTTGCAATAGGGGGTCTCGTTAACGGTCGCAACGAAAGGGTGAAGCCGTGACTCCAAGCAAAGAAGAGCGCCGTCGTTACCAACCGCCGCCGATGCACGATGAGGGGGCCAGCGTCGGCAATGTCAAAGTCGATGAGAAGGTGGTTCGCAAGATCCTCACCATCAATCCGGGGCTGCGCAAAGGTCGCACCACCTTCGAGGTGAAGAAAGCGCTGGAGCAGGGCGAGAGCCTCGCCGCCGACCGGCGTGCAGCGTTACCGCCAAACGTTGGTAAGCAGCCACCGCCAACCACCGCCGTGGCGCGCGACCTGGAGCAAGCCATCGCGTTGTTTATGCGTTCCAAGGCCGACGGATTTACGCAGGCGTTGCAGGAGTTGCAGTTGCAGCGCCAGGCTTTGAACCGCGCTGAAGCCGAAGCGCGTGCGGCTCTGGCTGAGCAGCTGGTTGCGTTTGTGCGCCTGTTGGACCCGAAAGCGGTCACCAGCGCGGGGCGCTCGGTGTTCCTGCCGTTCCAGGATTTCTTGAGCCAAGTCAACCTGACCCCTGCCCAGCTCTTTGAGCGGGCAGTGCGTCGCTGAGGTGCCGCCATGACCCATGCCTCTGCCCCATGGACGTCGTCGATGCCATCATGTTCGGCTGCCCGGGTGGCTACCGAAGTCGCAGGAACTTTGGGCCTGGGTGCCGTCGTGGTGCCCGAGGGTGCGAGCCTGCCGGTAGATTCTGCCCACGCGGCGCCGGCACGCTCGCCAGCCGATCATTTTGATCGAAGCCCAACGCCTGGCGCCGTTACCGACCGCGTGGAGAAACATGAGCCGGCGCGCAAGGACGAAGTGCGTGCCAGCCCGTTTGAGGCGTTGCCACGCGAGGTACAACCCCTGCCCGAGCGCAAGGTATGCGACAAGCCGGTGGACGTGAGCCGCGAGCTCGACCCGGAGTGGAGCGCCGCAGCGCGGCTCGCGCAATTTGAGGCGCACCTGGGTCAAGCTGCACGACCAGCCGCAAGCGCGGTGCGCAAAGGCTTGATGCTTTTGACGGCTGACGGACAGGCCGCGCGTCACAGTCGCCTGCCGATTGAGCCCGCCAAGATCGAAACTCTGGCGCAGAAGATTCTAGAAAAGCAGACGCGCTTTGGCCAGGAAGAGCACCGCGCCTTTTTGAACACCAGTGAGCGACTGCGGGCGCTTGTGGCCAGGGACGTCAACGCCTACGTGCAGCGGGTGTTGCGCGAGTGCTACCAGATTCAGAACGAGTCTTTGTGCGATTACGCAGCCAAGGTGGAGCACCTTAACAAGATGCGCGCCAAGACGCGCGCGGTGCTGGAGCAGGCCCGCGAGACCAAGAACCTGTGGCACAGCCAAGCGGAAAATCCCGATGCCTTCTTGGCTGACCCGCCGTTCGCGTGGCTGGAGGTGGGCGACGACGAACAGAGCTACACACCGGCCATGACCGAGCAGGACGTGGCGCAGTGGCGGGCGGAGACGGAGGCGGCGGCGAGGGCGGGTGCTGCCAGCGGAAGTTCCTCGTTTGTTGACGACTATGCGGCTACGCGAGGCCCCTCACGACTTACGGCGAGCGAACGCGACTTCTTGGAGGGGCTAGCCAAAAAGAAAGGTGTCGGCTTGAAGTTTTGGCAGGGGGACCAGACGGACGACAAGATCTGCAACAACATCGATCGCGTCGTGACTCTGGTCGCCAAGATGAATGGTGACGATATCCAAACCTTGCTGCGACCCTTGTTGGACTATCTTTCCTCTGGGAACCCTGACGATGACGAGGTCGAGCAACTGATTGGTGCCATGAGTGATTGTCAGGTTTTGGCCTGTTCCGGACTATGGCCGAGTGGTGAGTTCGACGACCCCAGCTTTTGGCAGGAACTCCAAAAGAGACTTGTCGATCCCAAGAACCCGATCGGGGGCGGTTTCGTGCCGGCAAATGCCGTCCTCAACGGCGCTCTAACCCGCGACGAGCGCATGGTTGCGGGTATCGTCACCGGCGGTTTTGGCGGCTTTGTTGATGATGTTCAAGGTAAGCTCGCGTCCCTTGGGTTTTTTGACGACGACTCTGAGAATATCGACAGGGTCGAAACTGAGGCCAAAGAACGGGCACTTTTGAATCTAGCCGCAGCCACCGGCGACCCCAACGCAGAACCAAATCCGAACGACGCCTTGGGTTACATCTTGCGGATGGAGGCGCAGATCAATCCCGACGCGGCCGCGGCACTGAGCGTTGCCGGTGCTCCTGCGGTGGGCACGCCTAAGCAAATCCGCTCCTTGGCCGCGATGGAAACCTTCATCAAGCACCACGAGGACAACCTGAACTCGATGGGCGAGGACGCGCAGCTCGCCAACGTGGATTTGCAGAATGCGCTGCAGAAGCAACAGCAGACGCTCCAGATGCTTTCGAACATGTCCAAGATGCTCTTCGAAACCGCCATGGCGGTGGTTCGTAAGCTTGGGACGTAACTCTAAAACTTCAACAAAAACAGGAGATTCCAATGTCAAACGTACAAAACATTCGTGAGAAGTCGCATCGTGATGTGCCATTGCATGAGCAACAGGCGCCCATTGGCAAAGTAGGTGTTACGGCTGTGTCACCCGGGTTAAACTTGGCCTCGGTCGTCGGCGACGGCATGGAGGTGGGTGTCGCCGGGCACCTAGCGTTGTCGATGAACGACGCTCAACGGTTGCCCGTGGCCGGTACGGTGGCGACGACCGGTCTTGAGGGATTGCTCGCGGGGCGCAGCGTGGCCGAGTTACCGGCGCGCAACCTTGGACAGCCCATTTCACTGGACCGTGATTTGACGCCAGCCACGCCCGTGTTGGAGCGACTGAACGCGTTGGATGGTGCGACGCTCAAGCTTGCTGAGCAACAGGGACCATTGGCGGAGAAGCTGCTTTCGGCCACGCAGAAGTTGCGCGCAGGCGTGATGTTGTCGGTGAGTGATGGTTTGGGTGTCTATACGCAACCCGCTACCCGGGTGCCCCGCGATGTGGCCAGTCATGTGGCCGAGGTCATGGCCAGCGAGAAGGTCGAGGGCAAGCTGTTGGCCACGGTACAAAACGGGCTGACCAACGTGGCCTCGCGGTTTCCGGCCGGCATGGACGTGAACGCATTTGTGCAGGCGGTGCTGCGCGAAAGCTATCTGCTGCAGCAGGAGATCATGGGCGACTACGCGCTGCGGATGGAAGGTTACAACAAACAGCGGCGCTGGATTCGTGAGCAGTTGAACAAGGCGCGGGAGCTGAGCTCCGCGTTGGCCGAGGGTGGAACCCTTCCCGATGACCTGCCGTTCTTTGACACCAAGAATGGCAACGTGGGCAATTACTGGGACACCTACGAAGCCGACACCAGTATGGCGGGGCAAGAGGGGGTCGAGGCAACGGACGCGATCGGTGAGCCAGGCAGGACAACTGACGGCGGCAGCGCAGCAGCTGGCGACGGCCTTGAGTCGTCGGGGGTGGTGGAGGTTGGGGAGGCGTTTCGCAACGGCGCCAAAGTGTCGGACGGCGACAATGCAGAGAACGTGGCAGAGTTGCATGCCCTTTGCGATGAGCTGTGGTGTCGGGCACGAACCGATCGAGATTGGACTG
>JAKLEG010000201.1 GCA_022703175.1 Myxococcota bacterium
GCCGTTCGACGCCTACGTGCAAGTGCTGGAGGGGAAGGTGCTACTGACGATCGGCGGCGAGCCGGTACAGGCCAATGTTGGTGATCTCGTGCTGATGCCCGCCAACATTGCGCACGCGGTGAAGGCCATAACGCCGATGAAGATGCTGCTTACGATGTTGAAGCATCAGCCCAAGGTCTGACGCACGACCTAAAGATTAAGCGGGCAGGTTGCGGCATCGCTTGCGACGTCATCCACGGTCACACGCTTGGCGCTGCAAACCCAAATCGATCTTGCCATAAGTCGGCCGCGATATTGTTAGCGCTGGGTGTTCACGGCGACAGACGCCTACGACCGTCAACTCAGAACGGTGCAAAACCCTGCTCGCTCCAGTAGCTTTCTTGCAGCTCTTGTTGTTGCTTCAGGAAGGCGTCGTAGTGCCCCACTTCCCACTTGACCAGGTCCAAATAGAAGGACTTCACGTCGGCGGTGGGAGCCTTTTGGGCCTCGGCTTTGTAATGATTGATGGCGTTCAGCTCCAGTTGAACGGCCACCGCGAGCGCGCTCATCTCAAAGTGCGCCTTCTTCAAGCGCTTCTTGAAGTCGTTTGAAAAAATCGGGTGCGCGGCTTTGAGCTTGGTGCCCTTCTTCATGCGCAGCGTCTTCGGCAGCTTGCCTTCGGTCGTAAGTGCTGTAACGGCCTGTCCCAACAGCTTGTAATGTTCCTCCTCTTCAGCGGCAAGTTCCTCGAACACCTTCTTGCCCTGAGGATCCTTGGTATTCTTGGCGGCCATCTTGTAGAACTCACGTCCTGTGAGTTCGGCCTGCATCGCCAACTGCAAACCGGCTAGCACCTGCTTGGTCGTCTTTTCCATCTCTGCCTGCTCCAGCGTGTGTGAGATGCGCATGAAATTTGCCATCCCAGAGACAAAGTCAACGGCAGCGTCGCTGGCATGATCACGATGGCTTTGGCATAGAGCCGTTATGAGCGAGGCGCACTATCGCAACCTGCCTGCTGTGCATCGGTTGGTAGACCACCCAGAGCTAAAAGACAGCGTCGAACGCCACGGCCGCGAAGCGCTGGTTGTAGCTGCCCGCGCATTGCTCACCCAAACGCGTGCCGACATAAAACGTGGTGCAGCGACACCGTCCTTGCCCGCGCTCGTCCAGGCGCTAACCACGTCACTCGCCGTCCGGCCGCGCCCCTTTGCTCGCGTCATCAACGCCACTGGCGTGCTGCTGCATACCAATCTCGGCCGGGCACCGCTGTGCGACGCCGCCTGGGAAGCGATGGCCGAGGCACGGGGCTACTGCGACTTAGAGTATGACCTAACCTCCGGCGCCCGTGCGCCCCGAGATCGGGCCGTCGACGCGCTGCTAGTCGCCACTACGGGAGCGGCCGCAGGGATGGTCGTGAACAACAACGCCGCGGCCGTATTGCTGGGGCTCGCGGGCCTTGCCGGCCCCAAGCCCACAGTGATCTCGCGCGGTCACTTGGTAGAAATCGGAGGTGGCTTTCGCTTACCCACGATCATGGCCGCCAGCGGTAGCCCCTTGCGCGAGGTGGGCACGACCAACCGCACACATCTGACAGACTATGACGAAGCCTTATCGGGCGCTGGGCTCGTGTTGCTCGTCCACCACTCGAACTTCGTGATGAAAGGCTACGTGGCCGAACCTGCGTATGCCGACGTCGTGGCGTGCGCGCGCACACGCGGGGTGCCGGTGATGCTCGACCTGGGCAGCGGCGCACTCCTCGACACCCGTCCAGCAACGCCAGAGCCGGAGTTGACCGTTCCGGAGGCGGTGCGTCAGGGGTTTGACGTGATCTGCTTCTCCGGCGACAAACTCTTGGGCGGGCCACAAGCCGGCTATCTCGTGGGTCGGGCACCGACCATCGCAGCCCTTCGCGCCCACCCTCTGCACCGAGCGCTGCGCTGTGACAAGCTGCAACTCGCTGCCATCTTGGCAACGTTGTCGTTGTATCAGCGGGGCGAAGCGACACAGCAACTGCCATTGCTTGCTGCCCTCGCACAACCGCTCTCGGCCTTACGTGCACGCGCCACAGCGTGGCAAGACGCTGTGGGTTTCGGCACAGTCATCGATACCGACGACGCGATGGGGGGTGGTACCCTGCCGGAACAACCGCTCGCGGGTGTGGCACTCGCAATAACGACATCGCATCCGGAAGCCCTGGTGCGCACTTTAAGGTTACAAACACCGGCCGTCGTCGCCCACATCGCCAACGATCGCGTGCTGCTGCATCCTCGTACCGTGGCACCGACTGAGGACGCGGCCGTCGCCGCAGCACTCAAGGTGGCCATCACATCATGAACCTTCAACTGCCTACGCGCCTGGTCATCGGTACCGCAGGCCACATCGACCACGGAAAAACCGCCTTGGTGCGCGCCCTGACCGGCTTCGACACGGACCGACTCCCTGAGGAAAAACGGCGCGGTATCACCATTGAGTTGGGGTTTGCGCCCTGGCCCCTCACCCCCACGCTGATCGCAAGCGTGGTGGACGTGCCTGGCCACGAACGCTTTGTACACACCATGGTGGCGGGCGCAGCGGGCGTCGATCTCGCACTCCTCGTTGTGGCAGCCGATGATGGCGTGATGCCCCAGACCCGCGAACACCTCGATATCTTGCAGCTGTTGGCCGTCCCACAAGTGATCTTGGTATTAAGCAAGTGCGATTTGGTGGACGACGAACGCCAACGACACGTAGCCACCGAACTTAAGGAGCTATGTCGAAGCCACGGGTTCGCCGACGCCCCAGTGGTCTCGACCTCGGCGCGCACAGGAACAGGGTTGGACACGCTCACCGCCCAGGTTCTGGCGCTTACACCCCGGCTGTCGCCGCGCATCGCCACTGGCGCCGCTTTTTTACCGCTCGATCGCGTTTTCACGGTGGCGGGCCACGGCACAGTGGCGACAGGAACGTTGCTACAAGGACGCCTGGAGTTGGGCGACGCCTTGATCGCCTGGGGTGAAAGCGATGCCCCCCTCACCGAGCTCAAGGTTCGTAACCTTCAAGGCCATGGCAAAGCCCTGACCCAGGCCGAGGCCGGCATGCGCGTGGCCGTCAATCTCACCGGCAAGGTGGTGGATAACCTCGGCCGCGGCATGGTGCTCGTGCCACCGAATGCCTTTGGCCCAAGCCACACCCTGCTCGTGGGGGCCCACCTGTTATCGCATGCCGCGCCACTCGGAACCGAAACCCTGCGGGTGCATCTGGGCACCACCGAGCGAGACGCCCGCGTGATTCCGCTCGGCGTGGATAAACTGGCACCGAGCGCCAACGGCGGCGTGCTGTTGCGCCTGCACCGCCCCGTGGCCGCCTTTGCTGGGCAGCACCTGGTTTTGCGCCGCCCCGGCGTACAACAGGGCGCCACAATTGCCGGAGGTCAAATTCTAGATCCAGCGCCACCGAGCGGTCGGGGCAGCGCCAAAGCGGCGCGGGAGCGTCTCGCCTCGGCACAAGGTTCGCCTAGCGAGCGCCTGTTAGGGCTTGTCGAGCAGGCGCGGGGTCGCGGCCTGAGTCGCGCACAGCTAGACTGGCGACTCCCGGCCCATACGGTGGCACAAGCTATTGAGGCGCTAACAACACGCAAGCTGTTGGTGCAATTGCCCAGCCAGGAGGAGCGCTACGTCGCCGCCCACCTGGTGGATGATCTCGCGAGCCGGCTCGTTACGAATGTTCGCGCACACCACGCCGCACAGCCGCTGTCCCAAGGCGTCCCGGCGTCCGAGCTTGAAAATCAGCTCCCCGAACCAGAACGCGCCGCCGCCACAATCGCCTTGGCAAAAGCCGTTGCCGCGGGCCACCTGGCACAACAGGGGGCGAGGATCACACTGCCAGGCCAAGGTGCGAGCGTCGACGCCAAGACGGCCACGCTGCTAACACAACTGACCGCGCTGTATACGAAGAACCCGCTCGCCCCCCCCACGGATGCCGAAGTCGTCGCCCTGCTGCAGTTGGAAAAAAAGCGCGCGCACGAGCTATTGGCACTTGGCTGCAAAGCAGGCACGTTGGTGCGGGTGGCTGAAGCCATGCACTTTCTTGCCGCTAGCGTCGCGAGCATTCAGGCAGCGTTGCTCAAACGGTTGGCGGTTCAGCATGAACTAAGTGCGGCTGAGTTCAAAGAGCTGGCGGGCGGCCTCTCACGTAAGTTCGCCATCCCGCTTCTTGAGTACTTCGATCGTCAAAAGGTAACGATGCGCGTTGGCGATCTCAGGCGGCTGCATCCCTCACGGCGCCAGGGCGCGCCATCATGAAATTTCTGCGCGATGTCTTTCTTTGGGGAATGATCGCCGGGCTGTTGGCCTTCACGGGCGTGCTGTTGTTCACGGCGCAATGTGTACCTGCCCTATTACCTTGACCGCACAACACAGCAGATAACGGCGCTGCCTAGAAGAGACGCGCCTGCGGCTTAGGTTCTTCGCCCACCTTATGACAACGGCGGCAACGAGCTTCGTAAGCGTCTTGGGCACCTAGCACCACTTGGCTGTTGTCTCGCACCAAGCGCTGCGAACGGCCTGCTGGATTGCCACAAACAAGACAGATGGCCAGGCTTTTCGTAACAAACTCGGCCACCGCAAGAATCTCAGGCATCGGCCCAAATGGCAGGCCGCGATAGTCTTGGTCCAGACCCGCGACAATCACGCGCAGGCCGGCATCGGCGAGCTTTTGACAAACCGGGATCAATCGCGGGTCGAAAAACTGCGCCTCATCAATAGCGACAACCTCAGTTTTGCCATCGAGGCGATCGAGGATCTCGTCGGCGTTGGCAACCGGCATCGCGTCCAACCGCTGCTTGCTGTGGCTGACGATTTCCAAGTCGGCGTACCGAGTGTCCAGCTTGGGCTTGAAAATCTGCACTTGCTGGCGCGCGTACGTAGCGCGGCGCAATCGGCGAATAAGCTCTTCGGTTTTGCCGGAGAACATCGGCCCGCAGATAACTTCGATCCAACCAATATCGCGAGGAAGCGCTTGCACCCACTTTAGCTAACCGCAACGTTCGCTCAACTCAAGGCCGATTTGCGTCCACACCCGACGTGAAACGAATGCGGACGAATCGTTGACTTCAAGTCAGGTCGACTCTAGGATGCGCGCGATTTTCCGGGACGACCCGGTGGGTAGTCAGTTCTCGCCACGTATTGTTCACTGCTGGAGATGAAGGCCATGGCGTCTCGCCTTACAAGTCTTGTTGCTGTTTTTGCCGTTACTTCCTTGACGTTGTTCGCCGGCTGCAAGCCTCCGGTCTATCCGGCTTGCGAGTCCGATGACCACTGCAAAGACAAAGGCGAAGTCTGCATCAACAAGCAGTGTCAAGAATGCCGCGACGATGCGATGTGCCAGGCCAAGTACAACGACGACAAGCACGTCTGTAACAATGGCCGTTGCGATTTAAAACCTGAGTGCACGGCTGATGCCGATTGCGCCAAAGTAGGTGCAGGCCTGGTGTGCCGGGGTCAAAAGTGCGTGCCCGAATGCACGGCTGACACCGACTGCGCCTCTGGCAATAAGTGCCAGGAGCAGAAGTGCGTGGCCGAGTGCGCGATGGACGCCGAATGTGGCGCCGGCCAAAGCTGTGTCAGCGGCCGTTGCCAAGCCGGCAAGGCGACCAAGGTCTCCGCGGCCTGCCGACCGATGAACCCGAGTGCGGGCGAGGTGGTGTCGATGCAGGTGGTCAACTTCAGCTTCGACCAATACGACATCTCGGTGGACGCGCGAAACAAGCTCGACCAAAACGCCAAGTGTCTGCAAGAGGCCCCGGAAGTCACGTTGGTGTTGGAAGGCCATGCCGATGACCGCGGTACCCAAGAGTATAACTTGGCCTTGGGCGAGAAGCGCGCCAATGCCGTGAAATCCTACTTAAAGAACCTGGGCGTCGATTTGAAGCGTCTGGAAACGCGCTCGAAGGGCGAGAACGAGCCGGTCTGCCGCCAAGCCACTGACGAGTGCTGGGGCCAGAACCGTCGCGTCGAATTCATCCAACGCGTTCGTAACTAGTCGTCGCCTCCCCCCATGACCGGTCCTCTGCGCTATTTTCGCGGAGCCCTGTTGGCTCTCGCGTTGTGCGGTTCTGCCTGTTGGGTGCCTGCCGAAACCGGCAAACAGATGCAGGCCGATATCCTGACGTTGCAGCGCGACCTCGGCACGGCGCGTGCCGGTGTAGATGAGCAACGCGCCAAGCTCACCGAGCAGATGACGCGGGCCGATCAACAGATCGAGGAAGTGGCCAAAGCTCTGGCCGAGCTCCAGCGTGCGGCACGCAACACCGATGCCGACTTCGGTGTGCAGATGGAACGAATGATCAAAGAGCTGCAGGAGCTACGCGGGGTGCTGGAGCTCACCGAGTATCGCTTGCAGAAGCTCGAAGGTCAGGTGGTCGGGGATGGGTCGCTCGCCAGCCGACTGGAGGCTGCCGAGAAGCGCCTAGGGTCGGGCACCAGCACGACGCCCGTCGATGGCGCCGTGACGATGCCGGCCGCCGAACCGAAGAGCAAAGATGAGCTGTTGGCCAACGCCAAGAAGCTAGTCAAAGATGAAAAGGTCGCCGAGGCCCGCGGCATATACCGGGAGATCACCAAGCGCTGGCCCAACGAAGCCAACGTCACCGACGCGGCGCTCTTTGCTTTGGGTGAGCTGTATTTTGCCGAAAAGAAGTATCCGAACGCCCTCACCGAGTACATCAAGGTCGCCGAGAAGTTCCCCACCGGTAAGTTTGGCGACGAAGCGCTCTTCAAAATTGGCCTCTGCTCGATGGAGCTCGCGGACTTCGAGAACGCTCAGGTGTTTTTCTCTGAAATCGTGAAAAAGGGAAAAAAATCGAGCCTTTACAAGCAAGCCCAGGCAAAGCAAGAAGAAGTCGCCAAACGCTTGGAGCAGGAAAAGAAGAAGAAGAGCGAAAAGAAAGACAGCGGCAAGAAGAACGGTAAAAAATAGACCCCGACGCTACCGCTCTATTCGCCCTCCTGGCCTAAGCGCCACCACGCGCGCCGTCACCGCCACACTCACCTCCTCGACCGCGATCTCCAACATCAGCTGGCTGCCAACTGGAGGCGTGGCGTCGGTGGGCCATTCGAGTCGACAGCCTGTGATCGATAAGTCCACGACATGGAGCTCACGGAGCGACCAATCGGCCGCGTGCTGCAGCACGGCGATCAAATCCTCGGCAGCGGCGGGTTCGGCCACACGAACGCTAATGTTGGCCTCCGGGGCGGCGCGCTTGGCCACCCGATAGGCGCGTCGACGGTTGTCCGTAGACGGTACGGGCGTGACCAAGCCGCGAGCGTAGGCATGGGCCCGCGCCTCAAGCAACACCAGCTTTGTCACGAGCCGCTCCAAACGCCGCGCCTCAGCGGGTGGCACGCTGACAAACTCGCAACAGACGTGATTCACGACACCCCCCAAGAAAAAGGCCCGGCGCCTGTTGGTACAGACCCCGGGCCAAAAGATGCAACAGCGGCGTTCGACTAGCTATCGAACTCTTGACCGCCAGCTGCCGGGGCAGCGCCCGTGTCCTTCGGGGGAAGGTGCACGGCTGGAGCCGGAGCCGAAGCCGGAACGGCCTTTTCGGCCTCATGCGGCGCGTACTTCACCGTGCCGTTGCCGGTTTCGGTGTCTTGGTCGTAGTCCCAGTCGTAGATCATGGCGACCCAGAACCACATGTTGCCGCCCGCGCCCGACAGGAAGTACGGGCCGCGCAGCAGGTACGCCGGATCGAAGTGACCCACGAGTTGCACCGGCCCATAGGTAATACGGGTACCGAGCATCAGGCTCGTGGTGCTGGTGCTCGCGTCATCGTGGCTCGTCATCGTGTCGATTTGCCGACGCGTCGAGTTGGTGTGGTTGCTACCTGGCGCCGGATCTACCCCCGCGGGGCCATCGGAATCGTTGTCCTCGATGCGGTTATCAACCGCTGAGGTTTCGGTCGTCACGCCGCGCCATTGTTTGGTGGCGCCCATAAGCATGCTCAGATGGTTCGTGACTTGGCCTTCGAAACCGACATTCACAAATGGCAGAGTCCAGGCGCGGGTGCCCGACTCATAGGACCAGTCGCTGCCAATGCTGGTCTTGCTCTTGAAGCCTTCGCGGCGAGTGCCCAGGGCGCCGTAGATCTTCACCTTCGATGTCGGACGGTATTGCACGAGGCCGGTCGCCTGGAAGTGACGGCCCGTCTCCGTGTACTTGATACCACTGCGGGTCTCGCCGGTGTCGGTGGCATCGGTGGGGTCGCCATCGGTCGGGGCTGCAGCGCTCGGATCCGGCAAGGTGCCGGGATCGTCGGGCGTGAACAGCGGATACATGTCGCCGCCGTCACGCTGATAGAGCGGCTCCATGCTGACGCTTTGCGAGGCGTAGCGCAGGAAGCCACCCACGGTGACCTTGTCGGACATATCCATGTGAGCGCGCAGATTGACGCCGTAACCCATGCCGCCAGCGTTCACGTACGATTGGTCCAGGCCGCTCGGATCCCAGGTGACGCCCAACATGCTGACGTCGACACTAGCGTCGGCGCGGAAACCTTGGACGCCGCTGAAACCACCAGACAGCGCCAAGCCCCAATCACGCAGGCCGTACTTCGCTTGCGTAACGTCGCCCTCGGTCGGGTCGGTGGTGGGATCGTTGTCGTCGTCGATAAGGACGTAGCCCGTAGAGTCGTCGCGCTGGAAGTGGTTGTGCGCCGAGCCCCACCAGAAGCGCAGACCGGTTTCGAGACCGGCATCAGGCAACCAGTAGGAGACGAACAAGTCGAGCTTACGGCTCGACTCAAGGGTGGCTGAGTACGGGTCGCTGCCACCGGGGAGGGCGCCAGCCCAACCCGTCGCCGCAATCGCACGACCCAAAAACGCACCGCTTTCAGCGGCGTATTCGGAGAACCACAAGCCAACGTTGAAGTGATCAGCCACTTCGACGTTGATACCGCCAGCTTTGCCCGTCTGCACCGAGGCCGACGCCGCGGTGCTGCCACCATAGGTGGGGAGCCCATATAGGTTGTACAGCTCGTTGTCGGTTGACGGTGCGCCGTACTGCAACATCACTTCGTTGTCGTTATTGCCCAGGCGATGCGGGAAGATCCACACTTCGGCCGGGGTGTTCCAATAGAAGCCCTGATCGCCGATGGCGGTGCCTTCTACGCTGGTTTGAGCGAACGCGACGCCAGGAATCGCCAACGCGAGGCCTGCCAAGGCCACGCCGAAGGTGCTTCTGACTTTGCGAAGGTCCATATACTGCCTCCTCATTCGGGTTGATTTGGGAAACCGCGATTGCGTAACACGCCCGCCTGTGCGGGACAACAGGGTAGTTGTCGCGCCCACGCAAAATGTCTCACGCACCGAATTCTTGAGCCGTGCCCGAACGCTGGGCTATGGTGAGAGGGAAGGTGGTAGGCCCTGCCGCGGTGCCCTTATGAACGGGGACCGGGCATGGACAATGAGCGATGGCCAAGAAGAATCTGCTGCTGGTAGACGGTGACCCAAAGAGCCTCCGGGTGATGGAGGTGTCGCTGCGTAAAACCGGCTTCTCGGTGACCACGGCCATCAACGGTGGCGACGCCATC
>JAKLEG010000202.1 GCA_022703175.1 Myxococcota bacterium
GAGAGTGTGGTTTGGGTAATGAGGAGCCCCTTGCGGTAGCAGTCTCCCTTGCCGACCTCGAACACGTACCGAGCTTCGCCCGGCTCCATGCTGAAGTCGCCCGTTGTCAGCACCTCCACGTCGGCAAAGCCACGGAACTGTCGCTCGGCGCCGTCGAAGTAGCCGTTGTGATAGCGAAACTCTTGCGTTTGTTGGACCATCGAGAGCGTGTCGTAGGTCTCGAGGGTGTCGAGCGTCAGCATCGGGTGTGGCAAGCGGTCGCTCCAAGCAGCGATGCCACCATCGCGCACCATGTGCTGTATCGAAGTGCCGTAGGTAATCGCTGTCACCTTGCCGATGCTGTTCTCCACCTGCCGCAGCAAATTGGGTCGTTTGGGAAACAACTCCAAGTAAGACAGCTTGCCCGAGGCATCGATCCACACCACATCGGTAGAGCCGCTGCCGTTCATGTCAGCGAAGCGCAGGCTCACGGCGCCCGTCTTCTCAGGCATCGGGTCACCCGCGACATCGATGGCACGCACCTCTTGTGCCGCGTCGAACTCCGCACCATTGCGATTCAGCGCGATCAACACCGACAGCGCCCGCACGACTACGGCATCTGTAAGACCATCGCCATTCACGTCGACCCATTGAATCTCTGTGGGCGACCAGTCGACGGGAATGCCAAACATCTCGGTCGGCAGAGCCCACCTGCCCCAGCCGAGATACGCCCTGTAGGCCACAGACCCAGGTAGGCTCAGAATGGCATCCTGCATGCCGTCGCCATTCATGTCGGCCATCTTCATATCGTCAGCGGCGAAGCCCCAGCCGATCGACTGCCCCACGACCGCCACACTGGCGAAGGTGCCATCACCGCGGTTCAGATAGTACGACGTGGTGGTGTGGTTGCTATCGATGATGTCGGGCTTCTTGTCGTAGTCGTAGTCGAAGAAGCGTAGGTTGGCGTTGGCGCTGAAATCCGGAAGTCCGCTCGCAGCGACGCTCTCGCCATGCCAGTCGCCGTCGCCGTGGTTGTACAAGATGCGGCTATTTGCGCCATCTAAGAGGTCGGTGAAGCCATCACCATTCAAGTCGACGGTCTGCACCCGGGGCGCATCCAACAGGGCGGAGCTCGTGCCTACGGCCGCTGAGTTCTGCGGCAGCGCGAACAACTGGCCGCCAACGCTGGTCCACTGGTTCATGTGAAACCGATGCTGGCCGGTGCTGGTGTCCAGCACATCTGGCAAGCCGTCGCCGTTGATATCGACGAAGTCGGCCTGGCCGCTCGCAAAGTCGACACTCAGCGAGCCGAGCGATTTGACGTAGGGTACTTCGCGATCGCCCGTATAGGAGAAGGCAAACTCAACCGGATACCGGCTCGTGTCGTCGCTGCCATACGTTTGCACGGATGCCAGACGCGTAAGCCCGCCAGTTTGTGAGTAAGATGCATAGTGGAGCTGATAGCGACCCAACAGCTCTTCACGCACGTAGACCGCAATGTCACGAACTCGCTGACTGAGCGTCATCTCGAAGCCCGGCTTGCCATCGATGAGCCAATCGCCAGGCGTACCGTCAACGTCGGCACGCGCCTCATAGCCGATAGTTACGCGGTATCGCGGTGTCGCACCCTCGAATACCCACGCGATGCCGGCCAATAGTGGTCGGCCGCCCGAGCTCACGTAGTCATACGCAATCACGTGGTCGTATACGTCGCGCATTTCTACGAGGTAGTAGGCAAACGTGCCGTTCGGCCCAGAAGCGCGGGCTTCTGGGACCAAGGAGCCATCTGCCTTGGCGCCAAACGTACCCACCTTGCCATCGGGATACTCCGCGACCCAGTAGCCCTCCTTGCCGAGGCCTGCGGCGTCGATGAACCTATAGCGTACGAACCCGCTTTCGAACCGGGCGCGATAGACATTGCTTTGCGGCAGCCGCACCAGCTCTTCGCCGCCGCCAGCGACGAACAAGTCATCGGCATCGTACTTGGGCAAACCCTTGGCTGTGCCGCGCTCGATGCTCTGCACGCCGAGCGACCAGCCGATGCCGACCTCAGAGTTGCCCGCGCTCGAGTTGTAACGCAGAGCCAAGTTGGGCGTATGCCCTTGATAGCCAGCGGGCAGTGCCAAGGGGACGGCGTAGCTCACCGAGCCCATATTGATGCTGGGCTCGGCGTTCTCACCGATGCCTTCGAGGGAGCCAGGGCCTTTGGGCAGCTTCACCCGCGCAGGGTCAACGCCGGATTTGTCGGCGGCAAGAGCTGATGGCCCTGGCGTCGACACGGCGCACACAACGAGCACGCTGGCCCAAGTCCGGGAAGTCATGGCTTCACATACCCCACGGATGGGAGGCTCTCACGGGCATGGATTTCTGCATCCGCCTGCGGTGCAACACCCCGCCGAGCAATTGTCATTGTGCTGGCAACGATAGTTGACACATAGGTCGTTTGTGCAACCAACGCCGTCGTTGCACTGTGAAGCCGACGTGCATTCCACGCACGCATCACGTGTCTCATCACAGGTTGATGGGTAGGTGCACACGGGCGGCGTTCCCGCCTGACAGGTATGGCTCCCAGTGCATACCTCAGCACCGTTGCAGAACAACCCGTCACTGCAATGCGCGCTCGTGACACACCGCACGCAGGTGTTGGTTGATGTATCGCAACGAGGCGTCGCGCCGCTGCAGTCGGCGTCAGCAAGGCACTGGACGCACGTGTGATTGCTGACCTTGCACTTTCTTAGCCCCGTCAGTGGGCACCCGGCGTCATTCAGGCAGTCCACGCACGCATAGTCGCTGGGGTTGCACGAGTAGCCCGGGTTGCAGCCGCTATCCGACGGGCCACAAGCGAAGTTGTACGGGGCCGGCGTGCCGATCAAACACTTGTTGCAGTCGGTGGCGGTGCCACATTTCGAGTCGTCGCCGGCGCAGTTGAACGTACTTCCTGTTTGCGCGCAGACAGCGCAATTCCCGGAGCACGGGTACGCGGGATCATCAACAGGTATGGCCCCACAGCGGAAGGTGCCGCCCGAACCGTCGGCATTGCAGCGGTCACATGTGCCAGTACATCGGGATTGGTCTGCGTAACAATCGAAGGTCCCGGTCGCGGAAACGTACCCGCAGGTCAAACAATTCCCGATGCAACCGTTCAAGGTGTTTTCGCGGCAGCTGGAAGAGGGCAGCGCCGTGTTTTCGACACTCAAACAACGGCCGCATGTGCCGCAGGCAAAGGGTTTCTCGGTGCAATACCAGCCGTCAGGAATTTGAACGCACGTGGAGCACCCAGCGTCGTAGGTACATTCCTTCCGCTCGCCAGCTCCAGGCCATGTATGGCAGCCACTATTGGGTTGCCCAAACCCCGGACAACGCCTGCCCTCGGGCAGCAGAATGGCATCGACGCATTCGTTGATGCAGCCACGGACGTAGTGAGTTTGGACGCCATCATAGTCGACGTAGTTGCTTACGCCCCACATCAATTGGCCGGGCTCGGTAAGATCTGCTGTACTGCACCGAAAAACCGGGGCGACGGGATTGGTGTTCTCTGAAGCACCCGCCGCATCGACGGTGTACAAGCCGCATTGCTGTCCATCGTACGTGTGGTCTGTTTGGTAGAGCCACTCGTGCGGAACGGCGCGTTGGTTAGCGCCGCTCAAGCTGGTCTTGTTCACCAAACACTTGAACATGCTCGGGTGTCCCAAGTAGCCCGCCTCGGGGTGTGTGACGTCAGTCGACCAACGACCAAAATCCATACCGATGTTTGGCGTGCTCACGCTCGCACCGGCCGAATAGGCCCCATCGGTACGGCGCACACAGCCGGTCATCCACGGCGACGTATCCAGAGACATATCGTCAGGGTCGAGGTGCGCCCCGTACTCTGACGACCTGTTGCGCTCCGCAAGCACATAGCTCCCCAACGTCGCATCGGCCGCCGACGGCTCATACCAGCCATTGAAGAGCTCGAAGAAATACGAGAAACGGGCAAACGGGCGCTGCCAATCCGGCGTGCCCACCGGTAGCGGCATTTCTTGCCACTCGACAACGTCGGCCACCCCGTTCGCGTTGTAGTCTGCCGATGGCTCGCGGCCGTTGGGGTCAGCCACGCAGGCCTTGGTGAAACTGTTGATTTCTCGCGGTTCCACAGCGCGCAGGGTATGGCTCGAAAGTGCCGCTCCCTGAAGATACGGCATTAGGATAGGCACCTGGGTGTTGCCCGCGACGCGCACGTCGAAGCTGTCGTTGGCATCGACCTCGTAGAGTGCCAACGTGCCGTCGGGGCCAAGCTCGCCCGACACTGCGGCGTCTTGACTCAGGATCTTGGTGAACTCGGGACGGTCGTCAGGCCTGAAGACAAACCGATCGACGCGGCGCACCGTGCAGCGTGCATTCAGGCGCAACGCGCAGTCATTGGGGGAGCTGAGCTCTGCATAGGCGCTCCGGCGCACAAAGCCGTCGTGGTCGGCGTCGCAAGGCTTGATGCTGATGTCGTTGGCCGTTGTAAAGAAGTAGCCGTCACGGGTCGTGCAAATGCATCGGTCGTCATTCGTTGTAACCGGATACCAAACACCTGTGGAACTCTCGGTCGCCACACACGTGCCCGTACACGCCGTGCATTTCTTGGCTACCGCGTTCCACGCGAAGCCTTCACCGCAGTTTGGCGGGTTGACGCAGGCGTCGCCGCTTGCGTTGTAGCACTGCGCGTCGTGGGTGCTCGTGGGCGGGATACACATCTGGTTCGTCGGACAACCAAGCGCATCACAGGTTACGAGCGCACGGCACGCGCCAGTACCCTGTTGAGAGACGTAACCGTCGATACAATCGCCGCAGCGGCCAATGCCGTCTGCGTCCTCGCTGCAGGTCTTGAAATCATCGGCACATGTGAGTGTTGGACAGGAATTCTCGCGCACGCACGCGCCATTCACCTCAAGATAGTGGCTAGAGGCGTCGCACGCCCCGCAGGCCGCGGTGTCGCCGTTTTCAACGCAAGTGCGGTGCAGGTCGGCACAGTCTTGCAGGATGCTTTGAGGACTGCCGGGTTGACAGTCGGCAGGGGTACCCGCACACGTCTCCGTTGCTGATTGCCACTCGTAACCGGGATCGCACTCGGGCAGGCAGATGCCGTCGATCAGTGGGTCGGTATCGTTGCAGCGTTGGTGCAAGGCGCAAAGCTCGGGCGTGCAGGCCTTGCGCGAACGGCACAGCACGGTGTCGTCGTCGCACACGAAGCTCACATCGCACGAACCGTCCCCTCGGCACGCACACCCTTCGCTGCCTGTGGCACATGTCGAGGTCGTGCATAACCCAGCGACGCAAGTGCTCGCCTCGCCGAAATGGGGTACGCGCTGACAGTCGTCCGTGGAGGTGCAGGCAACACAGGCTCCGTCGATGCACAAACGGCCACGGGTTGCCGTGTTCGCGCTGCAATCGGCTGCGGTTGTGCAGCTACTACCGGAGCCAGCATCAGCTCCCGGCGAGCTGCATGCTGAAAGCAACACCGCACCACCCAACAGGGTCAATTTCATCGTCGCCAATTTCATTGAAGCCTCGCTATCAGAAAGGAGTGAAATCCGTGTAATAGAGATACAGACGCACGTCGGAGAGTGAGCTCAGGTTGACATCTTGATTCACGAGCTCGTCTCGCTGGTTGAGGACCAACTCCCACCGGCCGTTGACTAGAGGTCGATCGCGTAGCCGCTCATTCTTGTAGACTTCGGGGCCAAACTGCCGGTGGCCGTTGAAGAACGGATTCAACACCGCGGTACGCTTAGGAAACGCGTAGTAGCTCTTGTGGTTGTCGACACCGTTGATGGCTCCGGTACCGACCTGACGGAGATAAACGCGCCCGAGTTCATCGCCCACATCCGAGCCGATGATCTCCGCCTCGACGTAGCTGAGCTTGTGATTGCGCGTAAGCGGCGACACGCTCGCAAGCCAAGTGCCAAAGGGCAGCGTCGTATATCCGCGCTCGTCGAGCAGCGCCGGGTCGCGAAGCTTGTCCCGGAACAGCTGCACACGGGTCTCGTGATCGATCGGCACACCGGCATCGTCGAGGCGTGGTATCGCCATGATGTCGTCGCGCAACGACACGATCTGCACGCGCAAGTCCGGACGCCCAAAACTCTCTTGAAACTCGGTAAAAGCTCGCTCGAGGCCATCTAAGTAGCTCTCGAGCGAGATGTCCCCATGAGTCGCCATGCGCACCAGGAACAAGTCGCCGGCCATGCCGTAGCTTTGGCTCGTGTAGTACTCGAATACCTTGGTGGCCTTGTAAGCTTCCGTGAGCGCCGCCGTCATCGTGCGCTCGGCGGCCAAGATGGCGTCGTTCTTGTAGATGCGAACATTCGGATTGTTGCGCGCCGCTTCGACATTGATTGTCTGCTCTTCCATCTCCGCTTGCTCGGCTTCGAGACGAATAGCCTGGTTCTGCAACTCGCGAACTCTGGCCGTGGCGCGCTCTAGGGCCTGCGACGCCTTCATCGCCTCCAAGTCCACTTGGTGCAGGCGTAGCGCGAGCTTGTTCATCGTCGACTCGGAGTTGATGACGATTTGGGTGCACTGGAAGTTCGTTGTGTATGCCGTGAGCCCTGATTGCAGATCAGCAATCTCGTCTTCTTTGCCGCGGATGATCTGCTCGTTGAACGCATGCGCATAGTCCAGCGCGCCATAGGCAGAACCAATGGCAAGAACCGCGAAGGCAGCTGTCAGACAGTTGCCACCGGTCGAGGTCCCGAATATCTGCGTGCAGTTTATGGTCTGCGCAATCGTGACGGCTTGCTGAGCCACTCTGTCTGCCTGCGCCAACTGCTCCCGGATGAGAGAGATGTCGTGCTGCAGATCCTTCACCTCGCCGCCCACCGAGATCTGGTAGTCCGCCAAGCTCTGAATGGCCGCGCACTGCCGCTTCTGGTTGTCGAGTTCAATGTCGATCTCGGCATTGATGTCGTAGCCGCCCTGCAACACGATGCGCAGCTCTAGACCCTGTGATTGCAGCTCCGAGATCGCCTGATAGATGGCCCCAGTACCGGTGCGCCCGCAGGGATCACCCAAAAGCTTAGTCTCTTCATTCAAATAGGCGTAGCGCTTGGTGGCAGGCATCGGCCGTCCATGCGCGTCGTCGAAAGTTCCGCACAGCTCAGCGAGCTGATTGTCGTAGGTCGTGCCCAAGCGAGCGAGCTCATTCTGGAACGAGACGCTGTCGGCCTCGTAGCTTCGGCTGGCGGTCGTCGCCAGTTCCTCTTTGGCCGCGGCCGCCGCCAGTTTTTGACGGGCGATTCCAAGTTGGTACTCGAACGCGTTGCCGTCGCCCGTGTCGAGCGCCGGGAATGGCACGTAGTCGGGCGCGAAGCCAAAGATGCTCACCTCCTCGCTCAGGCTGTCATAGACGTTGCGCATCTGCTTGAACGCTGAACGGTATCCCAATGAGGACATTCGTAGGCTCTCGGCTACTGCCGGCGCATCGGCCGCCGACACCACTTCCTTGAGCCGCACCATGACCTGCGACAGGATGACCGACTCCATGTAGCTTTGGGCATAGGCGCGGGCGACGACGCTGCCCGCGAGACCGGGGCGGTTGAAGGCCTGGTACCGTTGGGCGATTTCGCTCCACGCCCGTGATTTCTGGCCCGAAGCGCGCACCAGCCGTTCGATGGATGTAGCCCGTCACCGTGTTGAGCGTTACCAGGCGCTCGCCAGTTCGGTCGAGCGAGGCCCACAGCGCGGGCAACACCGAGAAGAAGCGATCGAGAGCCAGTTGGTAGTATTGCGTAGCCTGGTACAACCGGACCATTTCAAAGCCGACCCCACCCGAAAGGTTGATGCCGTCGGGCTCGAACTGCGTGCCCTCGAAGGCGGCGAGAGCGGCACCCGCAAGGTCGAAGCGCGCCGCCGAAGCAGACACATAGGCGTCGTCGCCCAGCATGATCAGCAACTCGGCGCGCAGTTTCTCGAAACCATCGCGGATTACCAGGCCGTTTGGAGCCTCTTCAAAACCGAACGCGAGCTCAAGGGCATCCTGCAATTCCACCGCAGGGGTCCCTGTTAAGAAACGCCGGTCAAAGATGGACAACAGACAGTCAACTCGTGCTTCGAGTTGCTCGATAACCGCCGGGTCGTAGCAATAGGGCAAGGCACTGCCGCCCTCGCTGCATTGCGTTGGGGCAAAACCCAACGAGGTGCCGGCACGCCCCACAAAGCGAGTTCGATACCGGAATGCGTCATCTACCGCCGGCACAAGCGGCGCGAATACCGGCGGTGTTGCGAGATCCTCGCGGAAGAAGCCCTTGCCCCTGCGCAGGTCGTAGCGATCAGCGTCGCAGTGCACGATTCCAGAAAGCGGCCTTGAGCTGTCGTCAATACAGGTCCAAGACGGGTCGAGCGCCAGGTTGCCAGTGCAGAGACTGCCTTCTTGGCATTGGCTGGCCCAAGCATCGAGTTGCGTGTGACAGGAACCATCTTCTTGGCACGCAAGTGCGGTGAGGGCGCTGTCATTGTGGCTCTGATCCATTACAAAGTAGCGGACGGTGCTGCCCTCGGGGCAACGGTAATGGACTCCTGCGGCGCCGGCGTCGAAGTAACCGACGGTCTTGTCGCCGACATAGACGTGTGAAGCGTACGTGTTGCCCGGAAGGATGCGGTCTTCGTAGATCGCTTCGGTGCTGACACAAAGGCTGTGAACCCAGCGCGCTTGGCCGGGTGAGCCGTTCACAATGAAGCTCGCGGGCCCCACCTCAGTCGGCTCAACCGGGATGCCCGAAATGAGCGCTCGGGTGATCGTCGCGGCATTGGCGGCGGTCACAGTATCGTTGGGGCCGACTCCGAGTTGGTTCAAGAGGCCTCGTGAACAGGTTGCGCCAATGTCGGTCACCGCCTGCGTGGGCTGGTTGTTTTCCGACCCTACGTAGTCGTCAGCGGTAAGCTGTGCGGTACTGCGCTGCAACAGCATGTAGCCATAGGCGAAGAAGGTGGAACCACCCTGCCCCGACAAGAAGCCTTCGAACTCTTCGCGAAAGATAATGAAGAGCGTGTCGCTGTTTACCAGGGCGCCGTCGATGAGTTCCAAGGTGCGTTTGCGCGTGCGGCCGTCGGGTACTGGGTTGCCTTGAGACAGACTGGTGTTGGCGCCGGCGTACGCCGGGTCAGTAAACGGCAGCGAACTGTTGCGGCACTCGTGTCGATACGTGCGGCCGCTTTGCGCATCCAAGCTCGTCCCTCTCGTGAAGCCCGGCACGAGCCAAGGTACGCTGGTAACGTCGAAGGTGTCCTGCGACTCGCCTAGCTCTGCTTCGATGCAGCTGTCGCCGGGCTGGGTCTGAAGGTAACGACCGCCCACGACGCTCGTCGCCTCGAGCGCGTGCAGGCCCACGAAACAAGCGCCCCCGAGCATCGACTCGCATGTCTTGGGGTCGGATGTGAATGCGAGCGTGACTTGCGGGTCACCAGGATACTGCAGCGCCTCGGTGCTCTCGATTCGGCCTTTGTAATGGACGCCAGGGCCCGTGGCGGTCGGGTCTTGCCGCAGGTTCATGGCAAACGGAAAGTCGACGACGCCGTTTGGGATCGGGAAGCGCTTG
>JAKLEG010000203.1 GCA_022703175.1 Myxococcota bacterium
GGCCACCTTGCTGGTCGGGTGGAAAACTCGGTGTTATCTCCCGATGTCTATGTAGGCAAGGGCGCCACCGTGAAGAACTGCGTGCTTTGGGACAAGGTGGAGATCGCCGAAGGCGCGTGGCTCGAAAACATTATTTGTGACAAACGCTGTCGCATCGGGGCAGGTGCCCGTTTAGGGGTCGGCGAAAACCACGGCGCTAACGACGAGCAGCCCCGCTCACTAGCATCCGGAATCAGCGTGCTCGGAATGGACGTGCACGTGCCACCCCAGGCTGTGATCGGCAAGAATTGCATTGTCTATCCGCGCGCTGGCGCCGCCGAGCTCCATCACCCTGTCGCGTCGGGGACCACTGTGCGCATGCCGCTCAACTGGTACGGCGAGGTGAAAGCATGAAATCGCTCTTCATCACCAAGGAGTATCCGCCGCACGTCTACGGAGGGGCTGGGGTCCATGTGAAGTTCTTGACCCGCGAGCTGGCCAAAAAGATGGCCGTGGAGGTGCGCTGTTTTGGCGAGCAGCAAAGCGAAGAGCCAAACTTGAAGGTCAGGGGATACCAAACCTGGGACCGGATGTGGGAAGGCACAGACCCGCGCTTCAACTCCACGCTCGGTACGTTCTCCACCGATTTGTCAGTGGTGCGCGATCACGTCGATGCCGACCTGGTGCACACGCACACCTGGTATGCCTCGCTGGCCGGCTATTTTGCCAAGGTGCTCTACAATATTCCGCTGGTCTGCACGGTGCACAGCCTGGAGCCGTTGCGTCCATGGAAAGAGGAGCAGTTGGGGCGGTCATTCTACCTGTCGTCGTTTGCCGAGAAGCTCGCGCTCGAAAATGCTGACCGCGTGGTGGCGGTTTCCAAACACGCCCGCGAGGACATTCTCAAACATTTCAACGTCGCCCCTGAACGCCTGAAGGTGATCCACAACGGCATCGACCTGAACATCTACCGACCGCTGCCAAGCGACGCCACGCGCAAGGCGTTTGGCATTGATGGCGATTACGTACTCTTCGTCGGCCGCGTCTCACGCCAAAAAGGCATGGAGCACCTGATCGACGCGATGCGCCACGTAGACCCAGGCATCACCTGCGTCTGCTGCTCCAGCGCGCCCGACACCAAGGAGTTAGAGGAAGAGATCGCCGCCCGAGTGAAGGCCGAGCCCAGGGTCATCTGGATCAACTCGATGCTGCGTGAAGACCAGTATGTAGAGCTGTACAGCAACGCCTTGGTGTTTGCCTGCCCGTCGGTCTACGAGCCGTTCGGTATCATCAACTTGGAGGCGATGGCCTGTGAAACCCCGATTGTGGCCAGCGCCGTGGGCGGCATTCTCGAAACCGTGGCCGACGGCGAAACCGGCTTTCTGGTACCGCCTGGCGATCCTCAGGCGATCGCCAATGGCATCAACCGCTTTGCACGCAACCGCGAGTTGGGCAAACGCTTCGGCAAAAACGGCCGCAAGCGCGTCGAGGAGTTCTTCTCTTGGACCTCGATTGCCGACAAGACAATCGCTATGTACTCAGAATTACTAGAAGAAAAACAACGTAGCGAAAAATAGTACAAATTGAATACCAATTACATGACCCTGTAAGTGTCATTTTTGTGACATGTGAGCTGGTAGCTTACCTGGGGCGTCAATCATTGTCTTGACGACAACCCGCAGGTAGGCGACGTTATTAGCGTAACTGATGGGTCAATGGGCCTGACCATCAAGCGGAGCAACAGGGGTAGAGCGGTACCGTAACCGGGACCGCGTGAGGAAGGCCTATGACGGTAAACCGTCGTGCGTTTCTGAAGCTAGCGGCCGGAGCCTCCGGGACGCTCGTCGCAAGCCGGGCGAGTGCGAATGCGGTAGCGTCCAACAGCGGCGTCGAGCCCTTCGGCGTACTGGTCGACACGACCTTTTGTATCGGTTGCCGCAAATGCGAGTTGGGTTGTAACCAAAACAACCGCGATCTCCCACGCCGCGATAGCCCGCAATTCGAGGACAAGCGGGTGTTCGATACGCACCGGCGCCCCGACGCTACGAGTTACACGGTGATCAACCGCCTTCCCACCGTGGATACCAAAGGCGAGCCGGTCTTCGCCAAAGCCCAATGCATGCATTGTGTGCACCCGGCGTGCGCTTCCGCCTGCATCGTCGGCGCCCTGCAAAAAACGCCTGAGGGCCCCGTGACCTACGACGCCTGGAAGTGCATCGGCTGCCGCTATTGCATGGTGGCCTGCCCCTTCCAAATCCCGGCCTACGAGTACGCCAACGCGCTCACGCCGCAGGTGCGCAAGTGCACCTTCTGTTACGAACAAATCGTGACCCAAGGCAGTCGCCCCGGTTGCGTCGCCAATTGCCCCAACGAGGCGCTAACCTTCGGCAAACGCAGCGAGCTCATCGAGCTGGCGCACGCCAAGATTGCGACCCATCGGGAGCGCTACATCGACCATGTCTACGGCGAGACCGAAATCGGCGGCACGAGCTTCATGTATTTGTCGGCCGTGGATTTCAAAGCGCTGGACCTACCGGAACAGGGCGACACCCCCACCCCCGCGCTCACCGAAAAGATCCAGCACGGCGTCTTCAAAGGATTTGTGCCCCCGGTCGCGCTCTATGGCCTGTTGGGCTTGGTCTACCTGAGCCGCCGCAAGGAGGAGGTCGAAAACACGGCCGCCGACAAGGATGAGCATCATGAGTGAGCACGTGGCCGTGCCGATGCGCGCGAAGTTCTTCACCCCAGGAACTTTGGTGGTGTTTGCGGTGGCAGCGATAGGCATCTGCATCTACCTGGCGCGCTTGGTGTTGGGCATAGGTGCCGTCACCAACCTCACCGACCAGTATCCGTGGGGTATTTGGATTGCGATCGACGTCGCCTCCGGCGTCGCGCTCGCTGCCGGTGGCTTCACCTCGGCGGCCCTGGTCTACATCTTTGGCAATGAGCGCTACCACGCCCTGATTCGCCCGGCCTTGTTGACCGCGTTGTTAGGCTACACCTTTGTCGTCATCGGGCTCTTGGCCGACTTGGGACGCTACTACAACGTCTGGCATCCGATGCTGCCGATGATGTGGCAGGGCAACTCGGTGCTGTTCGAAGTTGGCATGTGCGTGATGGTGTATCTCTCCGTGCTCTACATCGAGTTTGTGCCAATTGTGGTCGAACGTTTTCTGGGTCACGTGGCCCTCCCCGGCCCGCTCGGACGTCTCAACAGGTTCAGCGAAACCTTGTTGCGTTTGGCAGATCGTACCCTCAACCGTTTCATGGGCGTCTTCATCGTCGCAGGCGTCGTGCTCTCCTGTTTGCACCAGTCGTCGCTGGGCGCCTTGATGCTGATCGCGCCCACCAAAATGCACCCGCTCTGGTACACGCCGGTGATGCCGGCTTTGTTCCTGATGTCGGCGATGGCGGTTGGCTTCCCGATGATCATCTTCGAATCGATCCTTGCGTCACGCTCGTTCAAGCTCGCCCCCGAACGCGAGCTCTTGCAGGGTTTGGGCCGTATCGCGCCGGTTTTGCTTGGATTCTACGCGATTGCGAAGATCTCCGACATCACCATCCGCGAGGCCTGGCCGTACGTGTTGGAAAGCTCGCCCCAGGCCCTAAGCTTCATGGCTGAGCTCGGGTTGGGGGTCCTCTTACCCATCGCATTGTTCCTGATGCCCAAGGTACGTAAGAGCATCCCCGGGTTATTTGCCGCCGCGACGCTGGCTGTGCTCGGTGTGGCGCTTAACCGCATCAACGTGTTCTTGGTGGCGTACAACCCGCCGTTCGCCGATCGGACCTACGTGCCCTCCGTCTTTGAGGTTCTACTCACCGCAGGGCTCATTGCGACGCTGGTTCTGGTTTACCGCGCCGCCGTCATCATTTTCCCTGTCATTACCCCGGGTGAGCCTTTGGTGACACCGGTTCCTGCCCGTGCTCCTTCTCAAGAGGACCAGCCTTGGGTCGCATCGGAGAGTCCGCGATGAACTCGCTGTTTTGCCGCATCCCCAGCCTCACCGCCGTTGTGACAACGGCCCTGGTGACCAGCCATGCTTACGCCGCGAGCGCTGCGTCCAAGACGTTGCCGCCCAACGTCCCGCCAAGCATGCTCTCACAACCCAACTGCGGCGACTGTCATACCTGTGCCAACCCAACGCGCCAGGACGATTGCCTGAACGCCTGCCCGCGCCACACCAAAGCTCACACCACAAGTTCCCACGCAGCCAAGGAGGCCCCGGACTCGTTCGTCATCGACAAATTGGCGGAGCAATATGCGGGCGTAAACTTCAACCACAAGCTGCACGCCAATATGTCGGAGATGGGTCAAGGCTGCGCGGTCTGCCACCATTACAGCCCGCCCGGCCGCATCCCGGCCTGTGAAACCTGCCACACCAAGGTGGCCAATCCGACCGAGCTGCGCCAACCCGGTTTGAAGGGTGCCTACCACCGCCTGTGTCTGCAATGTCATCGCGAATGGAGCCACGAGACCGACTGCAAGGTCTGCCATCAGCAGCCCCCTGCCGGCGCCCAACCGAAAAGTATCAAAGATAACGGTGATATCATGGGTCAGTCGCACCCGGTCATTCCTGTCCCGGAGAAGCGGGTCTACGACACGCCCTACAAAGCCGGCCCCGTGGTCACCTTTTATCACAAGGAGCACGTCGAGCTGTTTGGTCTGAAGTGCACCAGCTGCCATCGCCACGAGAACTGCAGCTATTGTCACGACCTGAAGAAGACGGTCGCACAAAAGAAGACGATGGAGCAGGTGCACGCCATCTGCTCCGAGTGTCATGAAAAGGACAACTGCAGCACCTGCCATGACACCAAAGAGCGGCCGGCGTTTTCGCACAGCACCACAGGTTGGCCGCTCAACCGTTATCACACCGAACTGGATTGCCGCGCGTGCCATCCTACCGGCAAACCCATTGGCAAACTGATGCGCGATTGCTCCACGTGTCATGCTGGCTGGAAAACCGAGAACTTCCGCCATGCGGTCACGGGTGTCCAACTCGACGAGATCCATAGCGGCTTCGAGTGCACCGACTGTCACGTCAACCGGAAGTTCACCAAACCCCCGGTCTGCACCAATTGCCACGACGACGGGCGCACCTCCAAGACGAACCCGCCGGGCAAACGGGTCGAACGCAAACCCAAGTAGCGCGTACCGCTTGGCGTCAGCCTCGCTTTGGCCTATGGCTAGGCGTCCATGCAAGACGTTAGCCGAAATTCAGCTGAGCGACCCACGCCCTCCGAGACACCTACGCGTGGCTTGCGGATAGCCTTCCTGGTGGCTTGCACCGTTGGGCTCTGCTTGAGCCTGGATTTGGAACGGCTCCACCTGAAGGTGCATACCGACCCCGACTACCACGCCTATTGCGCCATGGGCGAACGGGTGAACTGCGAGACGGTGGCCACGAGCGATTGGGCTGTCACGATGGGACTGCCGACCGCCGTCTGGGGCATCTTTGCCTACCTGGCGCTCGCGGCGCTCGCGATTTGGGGGCTGCGGGCACGGCTGCGCACGCCGTCCTGGCCGTTTGGACTGCTATTTATGGCTAGCCTTGGGGCCTTAGGCTACAGCATCGCGCTAGCCTTCATCTCACATTTTGTTATCGGCTCGGTCTGTTTGGTCTGCGCGGCCACCTATGTCGTCAACCTGGTCCTGTTTGGCTTGGCGTGGGCTGAGTTGCGCCGAGCTAAGCGGCCGTTGCGCGAACAGCTTGGCGACGAAGTGCGCAGCCTGTTTTCGGCTCCGGCTCCCATGGTGATATTTGTGGCCATCTTCTTGGCGATGGCCGCCGTTACGCGCGTGGTAGTGCCCACCTATTGGAGTGTCGTGACTGGCTTTGGACCCGGTGGTTTGGCAGTGGGTGAGACCCCTGACGGCGCCCACTGGATCGGTGCCACCAAGCCTACGCTCACCATCTATGAGTTCTCCGATTACCAATGTCCCCATTGCTTGCGCGGCCACGAACAGATGCGGCGGTTGCTTGCGAAAAACGGCAAGCGTTTGCGGTTGGTGCACCGCCATTTCCCGTTGGACCAGTTATGCAACAACACGATGACGCACCCGTTTCACGTCAACGCCTGTGCCTATTCGTTTTTGGCCCATTGTGCCGGTAAGGCTGGCAAGTTCTGGGAAGCCAACGACTTTTTGTTTGCCAATGGCAACCGCCACCAACCCGTGAGCCCCGAGGAACTGGCCCAAGCGATTGGTATCGATGATCGCGCCTTAAGCGCCTGCGTAGCGAGTGAGTCGACTTGGGCCGCGATCCAGGCCGACCTGGCAGTGGGCAAAAGTTACAAGATTCAAGGCACCCCCACCTTCGTGGTGGGCGACCGCACTTACCCGGGCTCAGTGCCCCCTGACGTCATCAACGCTGCGCTGGGTGGCAAGAACGACGCCGAGGTTGGCCCTACCGGGTGTGAGCCACCAGACAACCCTAGCGAGAACGCAGACCCCGGGGCGTGTCTACCATCGCCAGCACCTGAGCCCAGCGTCGGCTACGGCAGCGACGCGCGCTAGATCGACACCCTTGCACTGACACACCTGGTGGACATCACCGCGTCGCACCAACACCGCTCACGCCCAACGGCAGGTCCCCGTGCTGGCAGCGACAGGGAGACGTGATAAGTTGCTGCTTTGTTAGCGTCAATAAGGAGGGCTCATGCGACATTTCTCCACAGGCATGCTCGTATCGTTGGCGATAGGCCTCGCCGTGCTCGGCGGCGCAACAAGCAACGCGCGCGCAGGCGCCCTCCCAGCGGAGGTGATCCAAAAGGTCGTGCGCGAAGCCCAAGGCAAGGTCCATGCCTGCTATCAGGAGCGCACGAAAAGCGTGGCGCTCTCAGGCACGCTGCACGTGCAATTCACCATCACCGACGCTGGCGATACCGACAAAATCCAGCTCGTGAAGGAGGGCTCCTCGCTCACCGACGAGCTGCTCTTTAAATGCATCGAAAAGGTCCTGCGTGGCCTCAAGTTCCCAAAACCGGAGGGCGGTGCCTTCGAAGTCACCTACCCCTTCATCTTTGCAGGCGGCGCTGAGCCGAAGCGCAAAGGTAAAGGTCCAGCCAAGTCGGTGGAGCTACGAGACGAAGCCAGAGCGCCGGCCCCGGCCCAAACGCTCGCACACCCCACCCGTGATGTCCCTGACAGTAGCGTTGGCATGGCTGAGGTCGGCAGCACTCGTGGCACCGGTGCAGGTACGGCCCCCCCGCCACCAACGGTTCGACCCCTGGCAAAAGACAAAGCGCCCGGCATCAAGAAAGGCGAGTCCAAACCCGCTCCCGAGCGGGACTCTGCCGTCGCAACCCCGGAAACGGAGACTCCAAGCAAGCGCCCCGCAAGCCCCCTCAACGCGCCAGCGATGCGCGCTGGACGCTACGATGATAACAAGCAGTACAACCGCTTCTTGGAATTCATCGGCGCGCACAAGAGCATGGTGGTCTATCCAGTTGAGGTCGACGAACGCCTGCTTATCAAGGTGCTCGACAAAGATGGCAAGAGCCAGCACAACTGCACAACCGACATCAAGAGCGTGGACGGCAAACTGTTGCTCTCAGGCACGACGTACGCCGACGGCTCGACCCAATTCTTTCCTGCCGATGCTGCTCCCAAAACGATGGTCGATTTTGTTGTCGAGGCAAACTGCCAAGGCCAGAAGCGCACAGGCCAATTGCCGCGGGCCGGCAAGCGCGCCACCGAGTTGCGCTTCGACTCGGCTCGCAAGATTCCTGCGCGAGTGCCGGTGGACGTCGCGATCGTGCTGGATACGACCGGCAGCATGCAGAGCCAGATTGACCGCCTAAAGAAGACCCTGCAAGCCATTCATTTCCAACTCACAGAGCTACCCACGCACCCCGACATTCGCTTTGGACTCGTCGCCTACCGCGATCGTGGTGATGATTACGTGACCCGCGTGACCGGCTTCACAGCAGACGTGGACGCCTTCCAACATGCCATCAACAAGCTGGATGCCGATGGCGGCGGTGATACCCCCGAGGACCTCCAGGAAGCGCTTGACAAAGCGATGCACCAACTAGCCTGGCGCCCCGAAGCGGTGCGCGTGGGTTTCATCGTTGCTGATGCCATCCCCCATACTGACTACGGTCAAGCCTACACATATCGCGAGGCAATGCGGGAGGCGCTCAAGCGCGGCATCAAATGGGTCACCGTCGGCGCCGGTGGCCTACCGGTGAACGGCGAAGTCATCTTCCGTCAAATGGCCCAGTTCACGATGGGCGAATACGTGTTCGTCACAGAGGGCTCAGGCGGCGACAGCGCTGGTGGCGCCGGTGAAGCCAGTCACCACGTCGGCTCGAACTACCTGGTGGAAAATCTGGATCAGGCCATCATCCGCATTGTACGTCGAGAGCTTTCGTACCTAACCGATGACCCCAAAGAAGTCGACGACACGATCGTCGCCACGCGCGATGCGAAAACGCCACGCGACGAAGTGCTCGCGCCTGCGGTGGCCGAGGCACTACGCCAACTGGTGGACTACAGCTCGTTGAAGCTGTTGCCCCAGACGCCCGTTGCCGTTCTGCCGGTGGTTGCAGCAGATCCAGCCAACAATGAGGCTGCTGGTTATCTGAGTGACCAATTTGTGTTGGCCGCGAGCCGAATGCCGGCGTTCAAAGTGGTCGAGCGTGATCTCAAATTGCTGGCCCAGGAACAAAAACTGCAGCTCGCGGAACTGTTTGATGTGAAAGAAACAGTCCCTTTCGGCAAGTTGGTGGGTGCCGAATTGTTGGTGGTATCAAAGGTCACCGTCCGAGGGGCTGAGGCCGACCTGTTCGCCAAACTCATTCGTGTGGAAACCGGCGAGGTCCTGTCTGTCGCTCGCGTCCGCATTGGCGGAGGGCTTTCGTGAGGCGACGTTCCCGCTCGACGCCATCGCCCAAGGCTCGACTGACGCCGCTGCCGGCAGCTCCGAAGAGCGAGCATCACTCGTTCGACAATCTCATCGCGCAGCTCATCTCCGATTTCGTTGAGGTCGGCCCCGACAAGATTGACGCCTGCATCCTCCGCGCCCTAGGCGAGCTCGGCCGCTACGTGCGCGCCGACCGCGCCTACATTGTGTTGATGCGCAACGAGCATTTTCGGGCGAGCATTGCGCGAGAGTGGTGTGCCGACGGCGTCGAGCCCCACGTCCATCGACTCCAAGAGGTCGACTTGTCGCGCACCTATCCGGGCGTCGCCAAGATGATGCGCGAGCACCAGCCGATCATCATCGAAAAGATGGATGACCTCCCCGACGAGATGGCCACTGAGCGCGCCTCCTTCGAACACGAAGGCACCCGCTCGTTGCTCATTGTCCCTGTGGTTCGCGCCGGCCTGGTCGGCGGCTTCATCGGTTTTGACAGCATTCGTCGCGAGCGCAACTGGCCTGAACAAGCCGTGTCGCTGTTGTTCATCATTGGCAAGGTCATCTTCGAAGCGCTGGAGCGCACCCGCGTCGAGGCCGCCGTGCGCGAGAGCGAGGAGCGCTTTCGAAACCTCGTTCAGAACCTCTCCGACGTGATTCTGGTCGTCGATGCACAGACGGTTTGCTC
>JAKLEG010000204.1 GCA_022703175.1 Myxococcota bacterium
AGCATCTGCCAACGCGGTGTCGAGGTGGGCGACGGCGTCTTTGGCGCGTTTGTTGGACTCAGACAGGTCACTCAAGCCCTGTTGCAACGTCACGTAGCCCTTCAGCTGGCCTTCTTGAGCACGGCTGAGTTGGTCGATACCGCCTCGGATACTCTCCACCGCCTGGGTAACTTGTTGGCCGCCACGGTTCTGTTCTTCGGTGCTACGTTCGACCTGTTGCGTAATCGCGCGCATCCGTTCTGCGCTCTTCATAATCTGTTCCGAGCCCTTGGCCTGCTCCGAAGTGGCAAGCGCAATCTGCTGCACCGTTTCGGCAATGCGGCTGATGGAGTTGGTGACCTGTTTCGAGCCTTTGGCTTGCTCCACAGTGGCTTGAGCGATCGCCTTGATCATCAGGGTCGAGCGTTTGGCCGACTCGACGATCTTGAGCAATGCCGCTTCAGCATTGTGCCCCAGTTGCACGCCTTCCTCGACCGCATGCACACCATCGGACATCGTGCTGATGGCGTTCTTGGATTCCGATTGCACCGCTTTGATCAGCTCAGCGATCTCTTTGGTAGAGGCGCCGGTGCGTTCGGCCAAGGCCTTGATTTCGTCGGCGACCACCGCAAAACCGCGACCGTGTTCTCCCGCCTGTGCGGCGATGATGGCGGCATTGAGGGCGAGGAGGTTGGTTTGCTCGGCCACGTCATCGATAACGGTTAGGATATTTCCGATTTCGTTGATCTTTTGGCCCAGGTTCCCCATGACCTCGGCGGCCATGCGGTTGGATTCCTTGATGCGGTCAATACCTTGCATCGTGCGGCCAATTGCGGTCACACCCGTTTCGGCATCGCCAGTGGTGGTTTCGGAAATCCGGGAAGTCTCGTTGGCGTTGGTCTCGACTTGACTGATTGAGACGTCCATCTGGTTCATCGACGCGGCCGTTTCCTCGGCGGCGGTGGAGAGATCCTCAATGTTCTTTGCGACCTCCTTCACGGAGAACGTCATCTCCTCGATGGCGGTTGTCGTTTCTTGCACGCTGGTCGCTAGATTGTGAATGTTCTCGGACACTTCGTTGTTGATCGCGACCATCTCCACGATGCTGGAGGAGGTGGCCTCGGCGTTGCGGGTCAGGCCGTCGATGCCGCTCGTGATCTGGTCGACCATGTGTCGGCCAGCGTCGGCGGTGTTTTTCAGGTCACGCACTGTTTCTTGTTGACCCGCGAGGGTCTCGCCCACGGCTGTGGCCGAACTGGCAATTGTCTCCACGGTGTGGTGCTTCTCTTGGCGCTCGCGTTCCCCTTCTCCGAGTCGGGTGCGCAGTTGGTTCAGGGCTTGGCTGATGCGCTCGTTGCTGCCGTAGCTTTGCAGGAGGCTTTCCTCGGCGGCGCCAAACTCACCGCGTGCCAGCGCTTCTAGGGCACCTTCAGTACCGCCGGTGTTGGTCGACAGGCTGCGCAGCCGTGTGATCATCAGCCCCAATGACAGCAGCGATGCGGCAAAAAAGACCCAGGTCAGCTGTGAACGGATCGACTCGGCGAGTAGCTGGGCGTCGGCGCCGGCAACGGCAATATCCGAACTTACGTAGATCCAGGCACCCATGATGGCGATCACCAAGGGAGCCGCTACCATGGCCAAAGTCGTCAGGGCATTGGATGAAGCGCGCGCGGTCGGTTGCGACACGGTGATGTCCTCACGAAGTAGGGGGACAGCGTGGCGTCACGATGGAGTCATCGCGACGTGAGCGTCCTACCTCTGGTGTGGATATAGCAACGAGCAGGGTCTCTGGCCATAGCCAACAGCGCCAGAATAACCCAGGGAGTAGGGCAGCTACTTCATGTCCATCGGGTCTTTGCCGAACAAGTCGTCGCCCGCCGAATTCTTATCCTTCAGCGAACCCTTCTTTCCGTTCGACATGTCGTCCAGCATTTTGTCCATGGCTTCGATGGAGATATCGGTACCTTCGGCCACCATCTTGTCTAGTGTGGCCTTCACGCGCCGAAGGCTTTGAGCTTCGGCTTCCAGGTATTTGCGATCGATGTTCTTGAACCGTGGGTCGTTCGCCAGATCAGCGAAGTGGTCAACAATCCCCACTTGGCAGTTGGCTTCGTCACCTAGGTCGGCCATCGCATCGGCGATTTCTGCCAAGCGTTGGTTGAAGGTACGGATCTCTTGAACGGCCGAAGAATCTCCGGCGCGGGCTCGGCCTTCGGCCTTCTTGCGCTTCGCTTCGATCTCTTTTTGTTCCGCGCGCAACGACTCCAACTTGGCCTTGCGCTGCATGATCTTGCCTTTGATGCGCTCCACGATAGGCTTGCTGTTGCCCTTCAGGCGCTCTTCCTTCGATTTTTGCCACTCTTCCCATTTGGCCTTCTCGGCGGCGCCGGTGGATTCATCCACGCCTTCATCATCGGCTTCAACCTCTTCGCCTTTGCCGACCATCGCAGCATCACTGCCATCACCTTCCACGGCGACTTTGCCAGAGGTCACGCGTACGCGCGCTGTGCCATCGTCGGCCACGGCGGTATCAAACTCGGTGCCACGCACGCCGCACACTGCGTTGGGTGTGTTGACTTCGTAGCTGCGATCACTGTCGGACTTGGTGACGCGGCTCCAGACTCGCCCAAAGAACAACACCACGGCGTTCTTTTTGGTTTGGCGTTTGGCAGGCGAGAGCGCCAGCGATGTGCCTGGTTGGACGCGCAGCAGTGAGCCATCGTCAAAGGTGATTTCAACCAGGCCGTCTTTGCCAGTGCGGATTTTGGTGCCCGCTGGCAGCTCGGTTCCTTGGGTAAGCTTTGCTTCGCTACCGCCCGGGGCCGTGGCCCAAGCCTCGCCCTTTACGGAGGTGGCCTTGCCTTCAGTTGCCCAAGCTGCGCCAGCCTGCAAGACCAGGGTCAAGATGATGATGAGGTGCCGAGTATTCATGGCGTTCTCCCTTGAGCCTCTTGATTGCACAGCCCCTTCACGTTCGACGCGCGCCTAGGGGCCCTATTCACGGTCGCGGACCTGCACTCTTAACATGCTTGGATACCAGATCGTGCAGACGAAAGGCATCTACGAATGTAACGGTTGCCCGACCAAACGTCAGGGTGTCTCCAAGTTTTACGGGGGCCGCGGTGTTGGGTTCGAGCGGCTGGTCATTCAAACGGGTGCCGTTACGCGAGCCAGCGTCGGCCACGAAGTAGTCGCCTGTCTTGGTTCGTTTGAAATGCGCGTGTAGCTTGGACACCGAGCTATCCCCTAACACGATATCGTTGTTCCGCGCGCGCCCAATGCTGATGCGCTCCTGCCAAGGGTTGTTGAGCGCCTTTTCAATTGGGTAGACGTCAAACTTGGCCAACTCTGGCGAGACTTCCAACTGCTCCGACGCCGCCAACGACGCGAGCTTCGCGGACGCCATCGAAATCGTTTGCGTCTTGAAGGTCCAACCGTCGCGGTTCTCGCCCGCGTCGCGGTACTGCAGCAAAAACGGATACGGGTACGTCGCGGCAAACTCTGCCGGCGATTGTTTGCGCACTTCCAACACGTATTCGAACAGTCGCGGCATCGTAGATTGGGTCCGGAAGCAATCCTAGCACGCGCAAGGCGTATGGCCAGCAGGTGTCTAAATGGTTTGGATCTTCAGCGGAATCTTCACGGTCATATCGGCCTTTGGCTTCTTGGAAAATCTGAAAGCTTTGAAGGTGCGATACAAACACTGGTTGACGGCGCCATTGCTTAGTGTGGGTTCAAACCCGACCTCGGTAACCTTGCCTGCGGTGCTGATGGTGAGCGTGGCGTTGACCACCGATGGCGCACCTGCCTGGCCCTGCAAGCCCGAAAGGCATTTCAGGATGGCGCCCGAGTTTTGCTGCAACGTCTTCTGGATGTCGGCTGGTGTGAGCGGTTCGCGGTTTTCCACCACCGGCGGCTTGGTGGTTGCGGGAGCTTTTTCGGGGGCCGGCAAGTTGACCGTCGCCGTGAATGAGGGCGCTGGATGGGCGCGGAATTGCAGCTTGCGCAACGCGTCGTTCAGGCAATCCTGCAGCTTGGCGAACTCGGTGAGTGCCGGGATGAGACTCAACTCGGCGACGCCGCCTGTTGAGGCGATGGTGAGCTGGGCCTTGAGACTCTCTAGCTTGCGGAATGTTGGGCCGGCCTGCCTGTAGCAGTCCAGAAAGCGGCTTTCTTCGCCGTCTAGAGCCATTTGGATTTCTTGTTGCGTCAGCGGCGCTACCGTTGGCGGTTTCACCTCGATGCCGGGATTCTGCCCGGGCGCATCGGTGCTCAGCATGCGCGCGACGACGAAGCCGCCTAAACCTAATACCAACGCTGCAATGAAGGCGATGACCGCAAGGATCGGGCCGTTGCTCTTGGAGGCTGCGGGGGCACCTACCAATGAGGTGATTTCTAATAGCTTTTCGTCTTTGGGCGGGACGTCGATGGCGGTGGTGACGCCTTCAACGGTTTCGGTGTCGCGAGCGATCTTGTCCACCGATTCAAAGAATTCACCGTGCTCTTCGAAGAAGCGTTTAGAAATGGCAGCGAAATCATCGGCGGTGGACGGGAAGATGGCCTGGTTGAGCGCGTCATAGAACGCGTCGGCGCTGGCGTAGCGATTGTCGGGCAGGCGGGTCAAACCACCGCGCATCGCCTTTTCGATCTCCACTGGCACGTCGTCTCTAAACTCGGAGAGCGGCGGCACCTTCGCTTCAGAGATAAGGCGGAACGTGTCGATTTCGTCGACGCCCTTGAACAGGCGGCGAGTCGCCAGTGTTTCCCACAACAAGATGCCGACGCAAAAAATGTCCACACGTTGATCGGGGTTTTGGCCAGCCAGCTGCTCCGGCGCGATGTAACCCAGCTTGCCTTTGATCATGCCGGGGCTGGTGGTGGAAATCTCGTTGCGCGCTTTGGCGATGCCGAAGTCGGTGATTTTCACCCAGGCGTTGCGCGTCACCAGGATGTTTTGCGGCGTGATGTCCCGATGCAACAGGTTCATCGGCTCGCCATCGGGTCCACGCAGGTCGTGGGCATACGCCAAGCCACGCAACACTTGCATGCACAAGTGGACGGCCACCTGATACGGCAGGTGGCGGTTGGCGCGGTGGGATAGTTCGAGCAGATGCCCAATGGTCACGCCCGGCACGTACTCCATCGCGATGTAGTATTCGTTGCCTTCGCGTGACAAGTCGTAGACCTGCACGATGTTCGGGTGATGCAGGAGGACCGTGAGCTTGGCCTCCTTGATCATCATCTCCACGAAGGCGCGGTCTTCGGACAGGTGCGGCAGCATCTTCTTGATGGCGACTTCGCGCTCGAAGCCTTCGACGCCAGCCATCTTGCCGTAGTAAATCTCGCCCATGCCGCCGACGGCGATGCGCTGTTGGAGAATATATTTTCCTAACCGCTGCGGGCCTGTGCCCGGGCGCAGGTTCTTGTCGGTGATCAGCCGCAGTCGGGCGCCGCAAAGGCACTTGGCCACGCGGGCTTTCTCGCCGCGTTTGTCGTCGATAATGAAAGTACGGTTACAGGTCGAGCAACTGACTTCCACGGGCCCCTCTGAATCACACGGGTGAATCGCCTCTCATGACCGCGGGGTCCTACGGGGTGTGTCGCGGCAGCTCACTCCCCACAAACGCCCTTCGACCATGCCAGACTAATCCGCCGGATTTTGGGACTTTTGCCACACCCCGGAACTCAAGTCTACCGTTGCGGTGGCAAACGATGATCATTGGTAGACGTCGCCTGGCATTGTATCTCTACCGAGCGTTATGTCGCCTACGGCGTTGACGGGGCCACCGGGCGTGTGATCGTGACTCGATTTTTCGTCGCCGCATGCGAAACCTAGTCGCCAGAATCCCAGGGGCATTGGTTCACGCCCGCGCTATCCCAGCAATACTCACACGCGTCTGCGGTGCACCCGGGGGTCGAGCATGACTCGCCCACGCACTCCGGGTCGAGCACGCCACAGCCACAATCACAAAAGCCATCACTGTAAAAGCTCATTCGGCAGCTCCAACCTTCGATGCAGAAGAAAGGCTCGGCACCGGCGTGACAGACTTCGCAGGCAGGGGCGATGCAACCTTCATCGACACAACTGTCGACGCCACAATCGATGTCCGTGTAGCTACAACCACAGTCACACACACCGTCGCCCCACAGTGCTTCGTCGCAGCTCCATGCCGCAACGCAGAACAGCGTGTCGCTGCCGTCGTGGCAGACATCGCAGACTGGGGACTGGCAGCCAGATTCAGTGCAGTTGCCCAGTTCACAATCGCTGTCTTCGGCGCCGCAACCGCAGTCACAGATAAAGTTGCCATAGGCTGCGGGCTCGCAGCTCCAGTGGTCAGGCGTGCAGTCGCTGGTGGTTGCACCATCGTGGCAGGCTCGGCACTCACGCGCGCGGCAGCCGGGCTCGATGCAGGTGGCATCGGAGTAGCAATCTTTGTAATCGAGCACGCCGCAACCACAGTCGCAGATGTCGTCGTCCCACGTGGCCTCGCCACAGCTCCAACCTTCAGGCGCCGGGCACTGGTTGCCGCCGGAGGCGCCGCCGTAGCAGAATTGACAGCCGTCCACGTAGCAGCCAGGCTCACTGCAAGAGGCGCCGCCGCAATCGAGGTCGGGCGCACCGCAACCGCAGTCACAGCCATCGTCGTTACCGTAGAAGCTTGCGAGACAGCTCCAGCCTGCGGGCAGGTCGCTATTGTCATCACCGCCACCCGTCCCTGGGTCGGCGACCGACAGATCGCTATCGCCCGGGTGGCCGTCGGTGTCAGAACTGCCGCCGCCAGAGTAAGGATCTCCAGCGCTGTTTGGGGGGTTTGAGCCAGCGTCCGAGCAAGCTAACAGGCTTGCCACAACCCAAGCCATTGTGACGAGCGTCCCGCGCATGGCGCTCTCCTTACTAAAGATGGGAAAGGGGAGATGCCGCCCCAGTTTGACCAGGGCGGCGTTTGTGTTTTGGGATCAACCCTGCGGGCAATCGCCGTTGTTGCTGCCGCCCCAACAATACCCGCAGTTCGCCTCTGTGCATCCAGGGGTCGTGCAGCCGCCGGTCGTGCAATCCACATCGGCGATGCCGCAGCCGCAATCACAGCCGCCGTCGCCGTAGAAGGACTCGGAGCAGGTCCAGCCTGCCGGTGCGCAAGACATCTCGTCGCCAGCGCCGTCATGACAAACGTGACAGCCATTGGCGAGGCAGGAGGCTTCTACGCAACCGCCTTCGCAAGACTTGTCGGCGATGCCGCAGCCACAATCGCAGAATAGACCACCCCAGGTGTCGGCAGCGCAGGCCCAGCCCGCCTTGCAGACGACGAGATTCTCACCGTTGTGGCACAGGTCACACACGTCAGCTTGGCAGCCGGCTGTGGTGCAGTTGCCGTCGGCGCAGTCGGCATCGGCGACGCCACAGCCACAATCACAGACGCCGTCGGTCCAGTTTTCTTCGGTACAGGTCCAGGCATCGGGAGCGCAGCTGAGGGTGTTGGCGCTGTCGTGGCAGATGTCACAGGCATTTTCACGGCAGCCGGGCGTCGTGCAGCTGGTGCCGTAACAAGACGGATCTTCGATACCGCAACCACAGTCGCAGGCGTAGTCGTTCCAGGTTGCATCGCCACAGGTCCAGCCTTCGGGAGCGGGGCAGCCGATGTCCTCACCGTTGGCGTTGTAGCAGTACTCGCAATCGGTCGCCTCGCAGCCGGGTTCCGCACAGCCGGTGGCGCAATCCGGATCGAGCACACCACAGCCACAATCGCAGTCACTACCATCGTTGTAGTAAGCTGGTGAGCAGTTCCAACCCTCGGGCGCGTTGTTGTCTTGGTCGCCGGTGCCATCGTTGTCCGTGGCCGTATCATGATCGCCGCCGGTTGACACATGGTCGCTCGGGGTGCGGTTGGTGGACGACTTGTTGTCATCACTGGAGCAACCAGCGAGGCTCAAGCCTAGGGCCAACGTGGGGATCAGAAATTGGCGCATGGGAATCTCCTATCAATTATAGGCGAGGGGAAAGATCGCGGCGCATAGACCACGAAATCTATGGGTTGGCAAGAGGCGGATGAGGGGCGGGTGAAACGGACTCCTAGCGGCGAATCACCTGGCGGACATAGTAGCGCTCGATGCCATCGGTCGAGACTGTGCGGTACACGATCTCGTTGAGGCCCTTGTTCAGGTCGAGGTTGATACTGAAGCGACCATTCTCGTCGAGGCTAACCTTCTTGCCGTTGATGCTGAGCGAAGCGCCGAGTTGGACTTCGCCCTTGGTGGCAAGGCTTTTGGTTGTGACCTTTTGGCTTTGCTTAGGTGTTTTGATCGACAGGTCGACAATGGCGTTGTCATAGGCAATTTGTAGGGTGTTCATCTTGCCAGTGGCTACATCTTTGCCGGCGTCGCTCTGCGCCTGCATGTGCCAGTAGTACTTACCTTCGTCGAATTGCCCCTCCGGGAAAGCCACCTGGGTCTCTGTGACCGAGCGGTCAACGAGTGGGTTGTCGAACTCCCCATCGGGGTAGACCTTGAGCTGGTATTTGCTGGCGCCTTCGACCGCGGTCCAGCGCAGCGTGATCGCGGGCAGCGCTTTCTGATAATAGACGACCGTTTTCTCGCCGGTGTCGTCAATGACGTTCAGACGTTTGCAGTTGGAGCAATCGGTTTCTTTTCGCTTCTGGATCGTTAGCGCACCGCGATCCCAGTCGCCGCTGCCTTTGACGCGCCAGAAGTAGCGCCCGGGCTGGAACTGGTCATACACAAACGCGGGGCGTTTGACGGTCTCGCGGAAGACCGGCGTCGTGAAGTTTTTGTCGCTTGATACCTCAAACTCGTAATCCTTGGCGTTCTCTTCTTCCTTCCATGAGAACTCAATCGCGGGCACATCAGTTTGGTAGTAAACCACCGCACTGGATTTGGGTTTTAGGTCGAGGAGGGTGGTCGCGAGTGGGCGGGGTGCGGCCGTGACTTTGCCACCTTCAATGTTGACGGTAGAGCCAGCATCGACCACCGTGCCGTCACTCAGCGCCACGCGGCCAAACCGCACCGTCACTTGCGCGCGGTTGTTTTCCTGCGCGTTGACCTCGACCTGCGCTTCTTTAAGGCCCGGTTCAATCGCCACGGTCATGCCGGCAACTTCGATGTCGTGTTTGGCGTTCTTCTTGTCGAGGGTCTTGAGGTTGATGAGTGCGTTGCCCGAGGCCAGCGAGTATTTGGCGCGTTGGTTCTTCGAGTTTTGCGCCGCGTCGTTGACGGTAAGCTCAGCTTTGCTACCCAACTCCACTTCGCCAGCATCGCCAAATTGCAGCTGGGTTCCGGTGGCTTTGCGGGTGCGAATAGCGTCACCCGCGGTAAGGACTTCACGTTTCTTCGGAGTGCGCCATTCTTTGTCGCCCTTGTGGCGGATCTGCACCTGCTTCGGGTTCGCGAGTAGCACAAACTCCATCGGTTCCAGCGTCAAGGTGTCGTTCTTCGGCGCGCCGATCGGGGCGACGAGCCCCTCCAGGGTTACCGTGGAGCCAGCTTTCACGGTGGT
>JAKLEG010000205.1 GCA_022703175.1 Myxococcota bacterium
GCACCTACTACTATTTCAGGATGGAGTAGCTATGGCGCAGCAGCTCGTAGCCATTGACGCAAGTCCTACCAAACTTCGCGTCGTGCTCTTTGAGGCGACCTTTCGCAAGGCGCAGCTCTTGGCGGCTTACACGCTGCCGGTGGCGCCCGACACCGATGCCGGCGAGAGTGTTTGGCTGCGCTTGAAGCGCTTGCTACCCGCGCAACTCGACTCGGTCATTTTGAGCACCGATCCCCAAGCCGCGTCGACTCGTTTATTAAGTTTTCCGTTCGACGACGTTCGCAAAGTAGAGGCGGCGCTCGACTTCGAGCTCGAAAACCAGATCCCGCAGGCGCTCGACACCGTGGCCAAGAGCCACCTGGTGGCTAAGAAAGGCGCGGGACAGACGCAGGTGTTAGCTCTCGTAACACCGAAGGACGGGATGCTGCGGCAGATCGAGCAATGTGCCGCGGTGAATCTGGAACCGCGCGCGATGACTTTACCTGCCGCTGTGCTCTCGGAGTTGTTGCCTGAGCAGCCCACGGTGCCGACGGCTGTGCTGTCATTGGGCGAGACGCAGGCCCATTTGGCAATTCTGAATCCGAGCTTGGTGTTTGCGCGCACAATTCGCGCCGGCTCGCAGGGCATCGATCGCGTGCTGGCCAAAAAGTACAACTTGAGCCTGGAAGGCGCGCGCACGGCCAAGGAGCGGGAGGGGCACATCCTGGCGGCCGATGCCATTGCCACTCCAGACACCCGAGAAGCGTCTGAGGCCATTGTTGAGGGGTTGTCGCCGCTTTTGCGTCAGCTGACCGCCACGTTGAAATCGCTGCCGCCTGAGCATGTTCCGCAAAAGCTAGTGATAACGGGCGGGTTATCGCGGCTTCCGGGGCTTGCGAAGTACCTGTCGAGCAAGCTTGGCATGCACGTGTCACTTTTGGACTTGGGGCAATCGCTGCACGGCGTAACGTTGCGCACTGATATGGTAGGCCCTGAGTATGCCAACGCGTTGGCGTTGGGACTTGCCGTGTTGCGGCGCGGCCAAGCTGTGCCGCTCAATGTGCGGCGCGGTTCGCTTGCCTATCGTGGTGATATCCAAGTGTATCGCGGCGAGATGATGCGCATTGGTATTGGCATTGCCGCAGTTTTCTTGCTCGCCATCACCGGTTCCATCGTTCGTTACACGCTGATTTCCTCAGAGGAAACGGAGCTGAACAAGAGCTTCTGCAAGGCGACGCTCAAGATTGTTGGCAAGGAGATCTGCGACCCGACCGCGGCCTTGTCTACGCTCAAACACTCGGGTGCGCCTGGGGATACCGTGGTGGTGCCGGCCTACACGGCGGTTGAGCTGTTCGAGATGATGTCCAAGATGATCGGCAAGGAAGTAGACGTCACCTTCGACGATCTGGAAATTCGTGTGACGGGCCGTCAAGATGACCCGGACAAGATCACCGGTAAGGGCGAGGCGGCCAGCTTTGAAACCATCGAGCAGGTGGTGATGGCGCTCAAGAAACATCCGTGCGTGCAAGAGGCCGACGTTTCGAAGCAGACGAAGAACAAGAATACCAATCGCGTGACTTTCAACCTGTCGGCCAAGATCTCCTGTCCGATCGGCACCAATCCGGTGGCAGCCGCCGAGATTGCGCTGAGCCAACCCAGCACCGCGATGCCCTCGCCCGACGCTCCGAATCCCGAATCCCTCACCCCCGACGCCGTTATTCGGGCAGAGGAGTAAATCATGGCGTTGAACCTCAACCTGAAGGAACGGCTGGAGCCACTCAAGGCGACCTTTTCGCGCCTAACGCAGCAAGAGCAGCTGATGGTGATGGCCGGTGCCAGCGGCGTCATTTTGTTTTTGCTGCTGTTGTTAGGTTTTGCTGTGTCGAGTGCCATCGACGGCGCCGAGCACCGGGTCACAGTCAAGACCGACCAGCTTTCACAGGTGTTGCAATTACAAGGGGAGTACCGCGCGCGCACTGCCGAACGCGAAGCGCGCATGAAGGAGCTGACGCGCTCCAATTTGAGGCTGGTGTCTCATGTGGAGGAGACGGCGCGCCAGGCGGGGGTGGAAATTGGTCAATTAAAGCCCGAGGACGGCGAGCCTTCGGCCGATGGCATTGTGGAATCACGGGTCGATCTCAAAGCATCCAATCTCTCGGCAGACCGGTTGCAGGAGTTTCTCACCAAACTTGAGAAGGGGCCTGGCCTGGTGATTGTACGCAGGCTGAAAGTGACGCGCCCGTACAAACGGGATGTGGTCGATGTGGAGTTGACCGTGACCACTTTCAAGGCGAAGGCGAGCTAAGCATGCAGGCGTTTTTGGAACGTAAATGGGTGCGGATCACCGGCTACATGCTGTTCTCAGTGGTTGCGCTCGTCTTCTTTTTCTATTTCACGTTTCCGGCTCAGGCGGTGGGTCAGCGCATTGCCCAAGAGATACAAAAACGCACGAACGGCAGCGTCAGCGTCATGTTCACCGACGTGTCGCTGTATCGATTGTCAGGCTTGAAGGCAGAGAAAGTAAAAATCCGTACCAACCCCGAAGAAGGCACGCCGCTTGAGTTGGAAGTGGACGCCCTACGTGTGCGTCTGCGGCTGTTGCCGTTGTTGTGGTTGTCGCTGTCTGTGAACGGTGGCGTCGATCTCGGCAAAGGGTCCATTGATGCACAGCTCACCAAGGAAGGCGATGGTTACGCACTCACCCTCGACGTCGATGAGGTGGATTTGGCTAAGCCCGCGTTGTTGGCCAAGTTGACGGATCTGCCGCTCTTGGGGATGGCCACCGGTCACGTCGATGCGAAAATCGGTTTTGGTGCGGGCGCGGACAAGCGGTCGAAACCAATAGATGCATCGAAGGCCGAGCCTGCCAAGGCACCGCCGTTCAACCCCGAACAAACCGAAGGGACGGTGAGCCTGACGATCAGCAAGGCCGGCATCGGTGCCGGTACCATCTCGGGGTTTACGATCCCGGAAGCGATCGATTTGGGCGAGCTGTCGGTGGCGATGGACATGAAGCGCGGGCGCAGCCGCATCGTATCGTTCAAGCAAAAGGGTGGGCAGTTGCAGCTGGACGCGAGTGGTTCGACGAACTTGCGGCCGTCACTCGGGGGCTCGACGCTCGATAGTTGCTTCAAGTTTAAGTTCGCAGACCAAACCTACCTGGATAAGAACCCGAAGATGAAGACAGTTTTGGAGCTCGCTGCGGTACAATTGAAGAAGGACCCTGAGGGGTACTTGAATCTAAAGCTGGGCGGTACGTTCAATTCACCTCGGCGCCAGAATGGCTTGTGTCGACCCGGAGCCAAGCCGTAGGACTCTGCTTGCGCGAGGTGGGGCATGCGAATTGGTTTGGAGATCTTAGTGTCAGGGCGAGCGATGCTGTTTCGGCCGCTCGAAGGCACGACGCTAACGGTCGGGGCAAACCCAGAATGCGATTTGTGTTTGCCCGTGGAGGGCGTGGCGCCCGTGCATGCGGTATTGCGCCGCGATGGCACCGGCATTTACGTGACCAACAAGGCCGCCGCAGGCACCGGTGTCAACGAGGAATCAGTCACCGATGAACGCAAGCTAGCCGACGGTGACCGTTTGGGGTTTGCGGGTATTGTCGCGCGGCTCCGATTACAGTCGGATGAGGAGAGCCACGGCCGGACGCGCACCTTGGAGTTGGGTAGCAGCCAAGTAGAGCCGAGTTTCTTTCTTACCGTCCCGGACATCTATCCCGGGCGACGCTTTGTCATCGACACGCGTGGTGTCGCTGTGGGGGGCGACCCTACCAATGACGTCGTGATTGCCGACCCCTTTGTTTCCAGCTTTCATGCCCGCTTTGTGCTTGAAGGCAATCGCTGTTTTGTTCGCGATTTGAACAGCCGCAATGGCGTGTTCGTGGGCGAGCAAAAGCTGCGTGAGGGCGAAGTGCGTCCCGGGTTGCCGGTTCGGCTCGGCAAGACTCAAGTCATGGTGAGCACCGCCGCTCAGGGTCACGACGCCGGCGTGCAATTGGTTGGAAAGTCAGAAGAAATCGTGCGCCTGCGGGAGCTTGTCGGGCGCGTGGCGGTGACGGAGGCGCCGGTGTTGGTGTTGGGTGACACGGGTACAGGTAAGGAGGTCGTGGCGCGGCTTATCGCTGAGCGGAGTCGCCGACGCGACAAGGCGTTTGTCGCCATCAACTGTGGCTCGCTCTCCAAGACACTCATTGAATCGGAGCTGTTCGGTCATGAGCGTGGTGCGTTCACTGGGGCCGTGGGGCTCAAACAAGGGGCCTTCGAAGCCGCGCATCGTGGCACGTTGTTCCTGGATGAAATAGGCGAGCTGCCATTGGATCTCCAGCCGCAGTTGTTACGCGTGCTAGAAACCGGCGAGATTCGCCGCGTCGGTAGCACACAGACCTTTCGCGTGGATGTGCGTTTGGTCGCGGCCACCAATCGGGACTTGGCCATTGAGGTTCAGGCGGGCCGGTTCCGAGAAGATCTCTACCACCGTTTGCACGTGGTCGCGGTGCGTCTGCCCTCCTTGTCCGAGCGGGCAGGCGATGTCACGGTGTTGGCGACCCACTTTTTAAACCACTTTGCACCGCCCGAGGAGGGCGTATCACTTTCGGCCGAGGCGATGACGCGGCTTGTTAATCACACTTGGCCGGGCAATGTCCGCGAGCTGCGCAATGTGCTGCAGCGTGCCGTGTTGTTGCGGCGCGGGAATGTGATTGAGGCAACCGACATCACCTTTCCGGCCAGCACCCTTACGAGTCGGGTGCAAACGGCCAGCGCGACTTCCAGCCGCACATTGTTCGAAATCGAGCGGGATGCCATTGTGGCGGAGTTGCGTCGACATGGGGGCGGCAAGCGTGAGGCCGCCGACGCGCTGGGCGTATCGCGCTCAACCATCCACCGTAAAATTGAAGAGTACGGGATCGACGTAGACGCGGTGTTGAAACAATAGGCTACGGCGTGACTTCCACCGACAGCTCCGCGGTGTCGGTGTAGCGCTGACAGATCTCCTCGGTGCACAAAAAGAAACTCAGGTCGGCGTTTACACGGTTGACGCCGGGTTTCAGCCCTTCGCAGGAGGTCGCCACGGCCTTGGCTTTGCTTGGGTCCTCGACAAGATCGACGGCGGTGAGTGTGTCTTTGCCGACTTTGAGGCCTTCGGTGGTGGCCAACTTGACCTTGAGGGGCGTGGAGTTCTTGAGCACCCAGGGCGCCACCGGCTTGATGGCGATCTGATAGCTGCATGGCTTACCCACCGCGATCGGTGCGGGGTTGGCGTTGGGGGCCAAGACGTAGGGCTTGCCGGTTGGGTCTTCGGCGCGCACCGAGCAACTCCAGGCGAGTGCTGTAACGAGAGCAGCCGTTCGCAAAACAACATTCATCGTGCAACTCCACATGGTTCTTAGAATGACAATGTCGGAGCGGGTTTGGCTAGGGCGAGCGTGTCCTACAAATGAAACCGCTTGCGCACCAAGGGTTTGATGATTTCCAGATCTTGCGGGGTCTTCACCGGCATGAAACGCCCAGCGTTGCCATCGCGTGGCACCCAGAGATAGGCGGCGTCGACGAACGAGGTGACCTCACCCATCAGGCGCTCGAATTGCACCACGCTCTGGCCCTCTACATCTTTGTCGGCACGAAACCAGGTGAGTGAGTAGTTGGGTTTCACCGCGCTGACATTCACCACCATGCTGTTGGTGTTGAAGACTGGCACCTGGCCAATGTCGAACGATTTCGGGAAGCGGAAGCCTTCCAACACGGCCAGTCGGCCGTCCACCAACACGGGGGCTCCACCCTTGTCGCCCGGTTCGCGATCGGCGACCTCGACCGTGACGGGTTTGGCAGCTTTGAGGTGAGCGCCGAGCACACGCGGACACAACGTGGCGCCCAGATTGTCGATGTTGCTAATTGCGAGCAGCTTGCCACCTTGGCTGGCAAAGGCCTTGAAACCGGCCGAGGCTGCTAACACTTCAAAGACATCTCCGTGGCCAGGAGCGTAAAAGCCAATACGTCCGTGCCGATCGCGAAACACCTCGCCCGTGGGCATCAAGCGCACAAAGATGCGTTGGGTCAACAGGTGCACGTGTGTGGGCGCAAGGCCAAACCAATGATGCTCATCTAGGTGGCGTTTGGTTTCCACCTCGGTGGCAAAGGAGTTCATCAGAAATACGGGCACCTGTCCCTGGGCGTCGCGAATGTCACCCAAGCGCAGTTCCATGAAGCTCTTGCCGTCTGCCACTTCTACGACACCTTTGACGCGGCCGCCGAAGCGGGTGGCCATGCCCCCGTTCAATACGGCGACGGCGACCTGGCCTTTGCGGATCGCCTCCAAGCCTAATGCCTCCAACTCGTTGCCCTCCGGGCTTTCGGGCTCGGGCAGGTGAATCAGGTCACTCGCCGGGGGAGGTGCGAGCGTGTGGGTGGTGATGTTGCGTTCAGGACCAAACTGGCCGTTTGCAAGCGCCTTTTGGAGCTCACAAAACGTCGCAAAATCAAAGCCATGCTGGTCGAGGAGCGCGCGCTCGGCGGGCGTGAGTTTGAGGTCAGCGAGGGTCTTTATGAGCATCCTTTGGTTGTAACCGAGGCTAACCCGCGGTTGCAACCGATGGTATGTCTATCTTAGAAAGTAGTGTTTCAAGCTTTTCGCGGAGGTCTGTTGAGGCGTCCTGAATCGGTGTGATAGCGTTAGGTCTTTCCGTCGCTTGCGCCTAACCTCTCCGGAGTGTGGTCGTGGCTGAGACCGGCAATTTCAAGCTCATCATCGAAGATGACGAGGGTCGTCGCTCCGTAGTCCCTGTCGACTTGGGCGAGGCTAGTATTGGCCGTCTGGAGGGTAACACGATCCGCCTCAACGAGCGGAACGTGTCGCGCCGCCATGCGCGCCTGTTCAAAGAAACCGCGGGCATCGTGGCCGAGGACCTAGACAGCTACAATGGTGTCTTCGTCAACGGCGATCGCGTGAAGGGTCGCCGCGAAGTGAAGAATGGCGACATTCTGCGGATTGGCGACTTCCAGCTGGAGCTAAAGGGTGAAGGGCTCGCGAGTCGCACCGAAGAGACCACGCAGCGCACCACAGTGCCTGAGGTGGAGGCCACACAACCCGAGATTCGCCTTTCCTCGGCCGCGCAACCGGCTTCAACACATACGTCACCGCGGCCTTCGGCAGCACCCCACGCTGCACCTCAGCCTGCGCCGCAACCGGTCACTTCCGAGCCACCCGAGCAACGCGCAGAGCCGACCGCCATTATTCGCATGTCGCATCTGGAAGACGTGGAGGCATCGCGTCGCGACAAAGCAGCGATTGCGGGCCAAAAGGCCAAGCTCATCTGCGTGAGCACCGAGTTTGCCGGGCGCGAGTTCGACATCACCAAAACAGAAATTGTCATCGGTCGCACCGAGGACAATGACATCGCCATCGATCATCGTTCGGTCTCGCGGCATCACGCCAAGATCCAGGTGCAGGGGAAGAGCTTCAAGGTCATCGACCTGAAGAGCGCTAACGGTACCCTGATCAACGGTGAAGAGTACGCCCAAGTAGATTTGAAGCGCGGCGACTTGGTGGAGTTCGGGCACGTCAAGTTCCGATTCGTGCCGCCGGGCGAAAGTTACGCGTTGAACCCCGAAGAACAGCAAGCGTTGGCGAAGGCCAAGCGGGGCGAGGTGGACGTCGGTGCCGATGAAACGATTCCCGGTCCGAGCACGGCGAGCCGTCGGACCGCGCCACGCATTGGTGAGGTGTTGCGTTCTAACCAGCTGTTGGTGATCGCCATCGGCGTGCTTGTGATCGCCATCATGGGTATGGTGGTTTGGCTCGTAACCTCATCGGGCGGTGATAACGTGAGCGCTGCCGCTCACGAGGGGACGCTGGCCGATCCCAATGGTCGGGGGAATGCGCCTCCGCCACCTGCCATGGCCAGCAACGGCTCCGAAGCCGACAAGCTGGTCGCACGCGCCAACGCCGCGATGGTGCAAAAGCAGTTCCCGCAAGCGGTAGCGTTTGCCTCAGCAGCGCTAGGGATCAATCCCGAGCACACCGGTGCTCAAGAGGTCAAGGTGCGGGCGCAGGCAGAGGCCGATGCGCAGGTTTCCTTTGATGCTGCAATGGCGGCGGTGAAGGCAAACAACTGGCCCAAGGCTTGGGAGTATCTGCAGCTGATTCCCGAAAAGAGCGTCTATGCGACCCAGGCCGCCGAGACGCGCAACCAGGTCAAGGGCGCGTTGTACTCCGCCAAAGTTGCTGAGGCCGACAAAGCCCTAGTCGCAGGCGATTTCGATACCGCCCAGGCGATGGCCTCGGAGATTGGTGCGCTCGACCCAAGCCGTCCGGATGCGCTGCGTATCATGAATGCGGTTGCCAACGGTCGTCAGACCGCCGGTCCACGCACGCCGACGGTTAGGCCGCAGCCGCGTGGCCCCGACACAGGCAAACGGCCCGGCCCGGTGGCAGTGCCAACGCCTGGTCTGGTGAAGCCCAAACCGGAGTCGGTGCCTGAATCCTCACCCACCGAGGATCCCAAAGCCCTCGATGCGGAGGCTCGCGCAGCGTTGAAGGTCGGCGATACAGCCAAGGCGATTGATCTCTGGACGCGTTGCACCAAGGTCGCGCCCGACTACTGTATCTGCCACCGCAACATGGGTGTGGCCTATGCCAAGAGCAGCAACGCCACCAAGGCCTACGGTGCCTATAAGAAGTATCTGAAGGTCTGTCCTGACGCGAAGGACGCCGCGCAGGTACAAGAGCTGATCAAGCAGTTTGAGGCCTCGCAATAGGCCCCATGACAGCCTCCGAATGGCAGGGTTTTGGCGAACCCAAGGCGCCTGAAATCCTCTCCGTCAGCCAGGTGAATCAGCGCGTACGCCTGCTGCTCGAAAAGAGCTACGGACACGTCACCGTGATGGGGGAGGTCTCCAACCTGAAAGTGGTGTCGGGACACACCTATCTTAGCCTGAAAGACGAAGGCGCGGTCCTAGCCGCGGCGCTGTTTCGGCGCGAAGCTGCGGCGTTGAAGTTCCAACTGCGCGAGGGCATGCAGGTGGTGGCCACTGGCCGGCTGACGCTCTATGCACCATACGGCCGTTACCAGATGGTTATCGAACGGCTCGAACCCAAAGGGCTCGGGGCTTTGCAGGCGGCCTTTCAGCAGTTGAAGCAGCAGTTGCATGAAGAAGGCCTCTTTGGTGAGGATCGCAAGCGCGAGCTACCGCTTACGCCTCGTCGTGTCGCGATTGTTACGAGCCCCACGGGGGCGGTGATTCGTGACATTGTCCACGTTGCTACGCGGCGCTATCCAAACGCCGACTTGTTGGTGGTGCCGACGCGGGTGCAAGGGGCAGAATCGGCGCCGCTGATCGCTGCGGCCATCACCGAGGTGAGTGCGCGCTATGCGGAGTTGGGTGTTGACGTCATTATTGTGGCACGTGGGGGCGGGTCGTTGGAGGATTTGTGGGGGTTCAACGACGAACAGGTCGCGCGGG
>JAKLEG010000206.1 GCA_022703175.1 Myxococcota bacterium
GTTTGCGCACGCGCCTGTGCGAACTCTTCGGCAAAACGGCTCTGCAGGTGCTCCGCTAGCTGTTTGCTGTTGGGTTGACGCTGGGCACTTATCAACGCCGCTTCGAAAGCCTCCCCCATGCTCGCCGCGTCCGGGTAGCGATCGTCGGGCTCACGTGCCAACGCCTTGCGCAACGCGGTGAGCACCTGCGGCGGCATGCCGCCCGGAACCGAGGGATCCGGAATACTTCCGGCGGTGATTTGCTGCAGCACGCCCAACTCGCCCTCGCCATCAAACAGGCGTTGGTTGCTCAACAGCTCCCAGATCACAATCCCCAGGCTGAACAAGTCGGAGCGGCGGTCGAGCGGCAGCCCCAACGCCTGCTCGGGCGACATATAGCGGAGCTTGCCTTTGCGCGAATACGACTGTGTCTGCTCGATGCGGATGCTGGCCCGGGCAATGCCGAAATCGACGATCTTGATGACCCCGTCGTAACTCAAGAGCAAGTTGTGCGGCGAGATATCACGATGCACAAGGTCCACCGGCCGGCCACTCTCGTCGCACAGGGCATGCGCATGCGCCAACCCCTCACAAGCACGCGCTGCCACAAAACAGACCAACGGCCACGCCATGGGTGCTGTCGCGGTCGCAGCCATCTTGCCCAGATAGTCGTGCAGCGACACCCCCTCGATGTACTCCATCGCGATGAAGGGAAAACCATCGACCCGGCCCAAGTCGAAGATTTGTGCGATGTTTGGGTGAGACAGACGTGCGGCGATACGTGCTTCATCGAAGAACATCTCGACAAACCGCTGATCCAACGCCAGATGTTTGTGAATGCGCTTGATGACCAGGAGCTTGCGAAAACCTTCGATGCCAATATGGCGTGCTAGATGGATCTCGGCCATCCCGCCCGCCGCGAGCAGTTTAAGCAATAGGTAACGGCCCAACCGCTCAGTCTGGGCCTTGTGCGGTTCGCTAATGCTCCCCGAAGTCATCGGCGCGCAGTATAGGGAAGGGTCGGACAACAAGGCAATTTGCCGGCGGCAAAGCCTACGGGCTTAGACAACCGTGGGAGCGTCGAGTGATGGCCGGCCAAAAAAATAGCCCTGCATCAAATCAGTGCCGCACTCGCGCAACGTCTCGGCCTCTTCGGGAGTCTCGACGCCTTCGGCGATAAGCTTGGCCTCAGTGGCATTGCTGAACCGAGCGAGCAGCTCGATGAGACGGCGGCGGCGGAGATCTTTGTTGACGTCACGCACGATGCTCATGTCGACCTTGATGAACGCCGGTCGTAACTCAGCCAACATCGATAGCGAGTTGTAACCCGAGCCCAAATCGTCCACCGCGATGGCGAACCCCATTTCGGTCAACAGGCCAATCGATGCGGTCCAGCTTTCGAGCTCCAACAGGTAGCTCCGCTCGGTAATTTCGAGCACCACCCGCTTGGCCCACGGCGACAACACAGTCATCCGTTGACGGAGGTAGTCTGGCGACACCAGCTCACGCGGGTGCATGTTCATGAACAACACCGCATGCTCGGGCAACCGCTTGAGCCAATCCACCAGGCGTGCGGTCACGACCATCGCCAAAGCCTGGATCCGATCGTGGCGTTCCGCCGATTGCAGCACGGCCATCGGATTGGGGAACTTCGGATCACTGCTGCGCAAGAGCGCCTCGAAAGCAAAGGGTGCGCCACTTACGGCATGCACGATCGGCTGGAGCGCCAACCGCAAGGCGTTGCCATTCAAACAGTCCTCGAGCTCCTCCAACGTCGGCCCTTCGAGTTGGGTACTACCTCCTAGGATCAACTGTTCGAGACGACCGCGCGCCCCGACCGCATCGGCCACCAACCCCAACAGCTGCTCGGGCTCGAACGGCTTGGCCAACACCCGCACAACCTCGCCGCGATTCACGGCATCGAGGACGACAGGCAGATCGAGATTGCCCGACATCAGGATGCGCAAACACCGGGGTTGCAAGTTACGTAGACGCTGGAGCACCTGCAGGCCGTCCACGACCGGCATGTAGTAATCAACCAACGCGACGTCGAAACTCTCCTGGGTGACCTTTAGCAGGCAATCGAGGCTGCTCGATAGCAACGTGACGTCGTGCCCCGCGGCCCTCAGCGTACGCTCGGCGCTGTGCAACACCGGCTGGTCATCGTCAACAACAAGTATCTTCCCCACCGGAACCCTCCCAGATAGCAGCTCATACGATGTGCTCTCCGGCAGCGAATGCCAACCCTCTAGCTGCAGATTTGTAGAGATACCCTAGTCTTGTTACTGTGGCTCTAAGCCCATCCATGCGAGTCGTCTCTGTCGGTAGAAAGCTCACTCTCATCAACCTGGCAGCCACCGGGCTTGCTCTTAGTGTCTTCAGCGTCCAGCTAGTGTTCAGTGATTGGCTGGAGTTCCGCCGCGCGCTGTTGAACCGCTTGATGGTGCAGGCAGAAGTCATTGGTGACGACTGTCGCGCAGCGCTGGATTTCGATGATCCGGCGGGAGCCGAGCGCGCGCTCAGCGCTTTGAAGCCGTTGCCCGAACTTATCCAGGCCGTCATTTACGACGCCAAACGCCAACCCTTCGCGATCTTCCCCCACGGTGCCGCCCCGAGGCCGCCGCCTATGGGCCTGTTGGAGTTGCCGGTTCGGTTGATCGAGGGAGGCGAGGCGATGGTGAGTCGCCCGTTGGCTTGGGAGGGGCGACTGTTGGGCGCCATCCTCATCGTCTCAAGCACCGACGAGACCACGCGCCGAGTCTTTCGCTACCTGCTGTTCTTGGGTTTTGGTGCCACCGTGGCCATGCTGGCCGCCATGTTGCTCATCTCGCAACTGCGGCGAACTATCGTCTCGCCCGTTGAAAAGCTCACTCGCCTCACCCAAGACATCGCCAGAACCCAAGACTTTTCAGAGCGTTGCGTCGTTGAGAGCAACGATGAGCTGGGCATCTTGGCGCACGGATTCAATGACATGTTGGGCCGGCTCCAAGCCCGTGACGCGGAGTTGGCGCGCCACCGAGCAGGCCTAGAAGACGAGGTCGCCAGCCGCACGGCCCTCCTCGAAACCCGCGCCGCCGAACTGTCAACGTTGAACGTCAAGCTCACCGACACGCTCGACCAGCTTAAGAAGGCCCAGGATGACCTGCTGCAATCCACGCGCTTGGCCTCCATCGGTGAAGTGGCTGGCCGCGTGGCCCATGAGGTCTTGAATCCGCTCACCAGCATCCACGGCCGGCTCACCCGCCTGATTGACGAAAACGCCAACATAGAGCGGCGACACCTCGGCGTGTTGCGCGACATCACCGACGGTTGGCGTGACTCTTACGGCCAGGAAGGTTTCGATGGCCTCAATCGGTCGCTCTCCCAGCCCGTCAAAGACGATGCCGGCAAGACCCGCCCGCTCGTTGAAGAAGATCTGGCCAATTTGAGCCTGATCCGCGAGCACTTCGAAGAGCGCACGCGACACTCCCATCGCGACCTAGCCTTCCTGTTGCGCCAAGTTGATCGCGTCGCGGCCATCGTCGACAGCATGCGCGGGTTGGCACGCCACGCCGCGACCCGCGATGAAGTGAATGTCGAAATGCTGATCGCCGAAGCCATCGAGATTGTCTCGGACAGTGCCGCGAAGCGCAACATCAAGATCCAAAAGCAGGTCGATGGTACCCCGGTTTTGTGGGTCGACCGCAATGAGCTCATCCAAATCATCACCAACCTGTTGCGCAATGCGATGCAAGCCATCGAACAGAAGAGTGGGCGTCAAGGCGGGCATATTTGGCTCATCGCGACCCAGACACGCGAACATGTGCAGATCCGAATCCGCGACGATGGCACTGGCATTCGCCCTGAACACATTCCCCTGCTATTTGAAGCTGCGTTTACGACACGGTCTCCCGAAGAAGGAACCGGCCTTGGCCTGAGCATCTCGCGGCGGCTGGCGCGCGCTTATCAAGGTGACCTACGACTTGAAGAAACGCGTTGGGGGGAAGGCACTACCTTCTTAATGGAGCTCCCCCGAACGGTGCCCACACCCGTTGTCCGGAACGAGGAATGATATGGCCGACAACAACACGCTCTTGGTGGTCGACGACGAAAGCGCCATCCTGGAAACCTACCAGGACTACTTGACCCCCAAAGACACGGTGACGATCAAGAGCTCACGGCAACGCGACACCGTCGAGTCCTCTGTCTCGGCGCCCTCGCCCACCTATCGCCTGCTGCTCGCAGATACCGGCGAAAAAGCCATCGAAGTGGTGCGCCAGGAGTTCGCCCACGGACGACGCATTGCCGGTGGCTTCTTCGACATGAAGATGCCCGGCGGTATCGATGGCATCGAAACGCTCCGTCGCATCCGTGAGCTGGACCCAGATCTATTGTGCACGGTCGTCACCGCATTCCAAGAGCGCTCCATCGACGACATCAATGCGCTATTTCGGCACGGCGCCGAGGATCAATGGGACTACCTGAACAAGCCGTTCACCAAGGCTGAGATCCAACAAAAAGCACGTAGCCTCGTGTCGTCATGGAATCGACGGCGTCGCGAAGAAACGCAACGCGATCGCCTGGAACGGCTGATCCGCCACCTATCGACATTGAAGGCCCTGCAACCGCCATCCTTGCGCTATCTGTTGCAGGCCATACTCACGGAGCTTGCAGCCTTCTGCCATTGCCAAGATGGGCTGATCGCAACCTTGGACCCCACCTTGCGAACCAGCGTCGCGCTGGGTGATTTCTTGAGAGACACCCGCGTCGATGAGCTTCTCTGCGACGCCGGGTTGCACAGCGAAGTCGAACAAGCCGTGCAACGCAGTGCCGTGCTACAATATGGCACCTACCTCATCGTGCCCCTACCATGCGGGAACGGCCCACGGCTTGCGGCTATCCTGCCGACCACCACCGATGACGAAGCGATGCGGTTCCTGCAGATCTTCGCCAACAACGCCGGCTATGGGCTCGACACTCATCTGTTGTTCCACCAGCTCAAACAAATGAAGGAGACGCTCGAAGAACGCGCGGTGGCCCGCACCGATGAGCTGCGACAAACCACCGAGGCCCTGCAATCCAAAGCGATCGAGCTGGAGCGTACCGTCGACACCCTGAAGCGCACCGAAGGCCAGCTCATCCAAAAAGGCAAGCTCGCGGTGATTGGCCAGCTGGCGGCCAGCGTCGCCCACGAGGTGAACAACCCAGCCACCTACATCCTCTCGAACCTGGAGATGACCCACAGCCATCTGACACAATTTGGGGAACTGTCACGCCTGCTTGCTGGTGACGCCGATCTCACGGCGATCAAACAGTGGGCCGCGTCACACGGCTTCGAGACCAAACGCCAAGAAATGCTCACGCTGGCCACCGAGGCCACCGAAGGTGTGGAGCGCATTGCCTCCATCGTCAACGAGCTGCGCGTTTTTGGGCGGACCGAGCGCGAAGAGCGCCAACCCGTCGACGTCATCACTGTGATCGAACGGGCGCTGCGCATCCTGCGCAACCAAATCCGCCATCGCTGTAATCTCACCACCGATTTCCACACCGTCTCTCCCGTCACCGGCAACGCCGGACGCCTATTGCAGGTCTTCACCAACCTCATTCTGAACGCGAGCCAAGCCGGGGATCCCACCAAACCCGGCATGAACCAGGTGATTGTAGCCTGCCAAGAGGTCGGGGACCGCGTCGAGGTGAGTGTTGCGGATACCGGCACTGGCATCCCAGTGGAGGACCTGGATCGAATCTTTGAGCCGTTCTTCACCACCAAGAAGCCGCATGAAGGCACCGGCCTGGGCCTAAGCGTCTGCAAAGCGATCGTGGAACAACACCAGGGCACGTTGGCGGTGCAAAGCGTGGTCAATCGTGGCAGCCGCTTCGTCGTCTCGCTCCCCATCGACGTCGAGGCGGCCCATGCCGAAACCCCCTTGCGTCACGCTCCCCACTCCCCCAAAAGCATCGCGTCGTTGCGCGTGTTGTTGGTGGATGACGATCGCCACGTGCTAGATTTTGTCGGACGGGCGCTGGCAACACAGTGCACCGTGGAGACAGCCCAAGGCGGCAGCCATGCGATCAAGATCCTGTCTCACGACACAGCGTTCGACGCGATCATCTGCGACGTGATGATGCCCGAGATGTCGGGACCCAGCTTTTTCGAGCATTGCGCACAAGCGTTCCCAGGCCTCACCGAACGCTTCATCTTCATCACCGCGGGCGCGTTCGCCGAACCGGAGCGGCAGTTCCTGGCGAGCTACCAGGGCGCAGTGTTGGAAAAGCCGTTTAGGCTCTCAGAGCTCGTCGGCGAAATCGCCCGGCTCAAAGAAGATCGTGATCGGTTGGTGTAATTGAAGAAGTGAATGGTGCCGGAGGAGGGAATCGAACCCACAAGCCCTTGCGGACAACGGATTTTGAGTCCGTCGCGTCTGCCAGTTCCGCCACTCCGGCGACCCAAACCACCTCGGGTTGCGAGGCGAGTCGGCTCAATAGCAAAGAGCAGTGGCAGAGTGCAAGTCCCGATTCTCGCTAAAATGCAAGATGCCTGGCGGCGACCGCCACCGTGTGACAGAAGAGGACGCATGGCGAAGACGATTCCTGAATGGACCGACGAGCTGCGCACTGGCGATCGGGAGATCGACACCCATCATCGCGCGCTCTTCCAAATCGTCAAACGCCTGGCGGTTGCGGCCGAGCTCGGACGCGCCGACCTTGAGGTCGACACCGCGCTGACGTTCCTGACGGAGTATGGCAAGCACCATTTCGCCACCGAAGATCAATGGATGGTGCGCCTCAACTACCCCTACATCGAGACGCATCGCGCGGCCCATCGAGCGTTTGTCAACCAGATCGCCGACTTTCACGCGCAGCTCAACGACGCAACACGCGCCGAGGTCGCCCAAGCATTGGTGCGCTTCGCCAGCGATTGGTTCGACCGCCACGTGAAGTTGGTCGACATGCCGCTCATCGAGTTCCTGCGTGGCCAACGTCAAACGTAGCCTCAATGTCCAAGCGTCACTTCCTGCCTGGTAGCGCCCCCGTGCCTACCAGCTATTGCGAGAGTTGTGGGTCATGATTCGTTTGCTTGCGCGCACCGCGTTTCTGCTCTCCGGCGTTGCTGGCCTCACCTTTGAAATCGTCTGGCTACGCCACTTGGGCTGGGCGGTTGGCGCCACCACCCTGGCGGTGGCCACCACCACCGCGGCGTACATGGGTGGGCTGGCCCTCGGCAGCCACCTGGCAGGACGCCTGGCCGACCGTCTGCGCCGGCCGCTCGCCGTGTACGGTGCCATCGAGGTGGGTCTCGCGCTGTTCGGCCTGGGCGTCCCGTGGTTATGCCGACAGATCCCGCGCGTGGACGCAGCCTGGTTTGCTGACGTCGACAGTGGCCTGGGCCGTGCGTTGACGCGGTTTCTGGTGGCCATAGCGATCCTCATTATTCCAACCACGGCGATGGGGATGACGCTGCCGATCCTCGCTCGTGCTGTTACCGACCGCGTCGGGCGCGTGGGTCGCGAAGTGGGTCTGTTGTACGCCATCAATCTCACCGGCGCGATGCTCGGAGCAGCGCTCGCAGGCTTTGCGCTCTTGCCGACGCTGGGGCTCGCCGCCACCAACCTGGTCGCGGTCGGCCTCGATGTCACCTTGGGGCTCTTGGCATTGATCGGCGGCCTGTTCCTTGATCCGGTTCAACCGCCAGCGCCTGCCGCCGCATCGACCCCAGTTTTGCGCGAAGGAAGCGGACAGCTCGTGGCCATCCTGGTGGTGACGGGTGCTGCGGCAATGGCACTCCAGGTCTTGTGGACACGCGCGCTTGGCACCGCCCTCGGTCCGTCTACCTATGCCTTCTCGGCCATTGTCTGCACCTACCTAGCCGGCCTGGCGTTGGGTGGCATGCTCGCCTCATGGCTCGCCGACCAACTGGTCACAGCGCGCCTCGCACTTGCGGGGGTGTTGATCTTCACCGGCCTGATGACGGTCATCGGTATCGCGTTGGTGGATGATCTGCCCATCCTCTTGATGCGCGTGGTGCTCAACCCGCAACTGACGATGGGTGGGTTGCTGCAAAGCGAGTTCGGCCTCGCGGCTTTGTCGGTGCTCCCGGCAACCCTCGGTATGGGCGCGATCTTCCCACTCACGCTCTCGGCCGTCGTCGGCAGCGAGGCCACCATCGGCCAAGCCGTGGGCCGCGCCTATGCGTTGAATACCGTCGGTAATATCCTGGGCTCGTTTGCTGGGGTGTTTATCCTGTTGCCGCTGCTGGGCGTCGAGTGGGGCATGCGCGTCGCGGCCCTTTGCTATTTGCTGGTCGCGCTCGCGCTGTGTCTGAAACTCGAACCCTCGGTACGACCGCTACACAAAGCGTGGGCCGTCGGCGCTGGCGTCTTTGGCGTCATCGTCTGCCTTGGCTGGCCAGGCTGGGACATTCCGCGTTGGACAGCCGGGACATTCCGCATGTCGATGACGCGTAACTTCTTTTCTGACGGCAACTTTTCGGCCTCGAAGCTGATCTTTCACAAGGATGGGCTAGCCACCACCGTCACCGTCGAAGAGGAGCAGGGCGTTCGCTGGATCAAGGTCAACGGCAAAATCGATGGTTCCAGCGAAGGCGACATGCCCACACAGGTGTTGAGTGGCCTGTTGCCGATGCTCTTCCATAAAGCGCCGCGCGATGTGGCTGTGATCGGCTGTGGCTCGGGCGTCACCGTCGGGGCCGCGCTCACCGCCAATCCCGAACACCTGACGCTCATCGAGCTCGAACGAGAAGTGGTCGAAGCCGCAGCGTTGTTTGAGGCCGTCAATCACCTGCCGTGGAAAGACCCCCGGGTGACGGTGGCGACGGACGATGGTCGCAATTTCATGGCCCGGGCGCGCGCACCGTTTGATGTGATCATCTCAGAGCCTTCAAATCCCTGGATGACGGGTGCAGCCAGCCTCTTCACCCAGGAGTTCTTTAGGCTCGCGGCTCAACGGCTAAAAGACGACGGGCTGTTCTTGCAGTGGTTGCAAATCTACGAGCTGGCCCCCGATCGCATCGCCTCGGTGCTCAAAACCTTTCAGAGCGTCTTCCCCAACGTGCTGGTCTTCACCCCCAAGAGTGACTCCAATGATCTGCTGATGCTCGGGAGTCGCACACCGATCACGATTGACTGGCAGGCGTTGGGGGCGCGTTTTGACAAGCTCAAGCCCGAGATGACGCGCGCCGAGCTCCAGAGCCCGGAGGATCTGCTGGCGCTGCTGTTGTTCTCCAACACCGAAATCCAAGCACTCCCGGAGCGCGTCCCGCTGAACACCGACGACAACGCCTACATTGAATTTGGCGCACCGCGCGATTTGTTGGCCTTCGCCGAGGATGACCCCGAGGTAAAACCGATCGAGATGGTACGCGGCAAACGCACCGCGCTCATTGCCCGCCTGTCCTCTCCCCTACCCGACGCCTGGCCGTTGCAGGTGCCCAGGCTCGCGCGCGCCTATTTGCGGCAGG
>JAKLEG010000207.1 GCA_022703175.1 Myxococcota bacterium
GAAGCGGAGGCTCGTGGGTGGCGGTTGTTTCGGCTCGGCGAACACCCCCAGCGCCTGGCGCCCAAGCTCTAGGGTCTCGGCGCCTTGCACCGGCCTCGCCATGTAGGTGCCATAGTGGTAGCCGTCGCTGCCACCGAAGCCACCGGAGTAAGAGCCCAACAGGCCCCAGAACAACAATCCCATGCCGAGGATGAAGCCAAAGTCGCCAATGCGATTGACGATGAAAGCCTTCATGCCGGCCACAGCATTGGTTTTTTCTTGGTACCAGAAGGAGATGAGCAGGTAGCTGCACAAGCCCACTCCTTCCCAGCCGATGAACATCACCAAGAAGTTGTCGCCCAAAACCAACATCAGCATCGAACCCATGAACAGGTTCAGATAGGCGAAGAAACGCCAGTAGCCGGCATCTCCCTTCATGTAGCCCACCGAGTAGACGTGGATAAGCGTGCCGATGAAGGTGATGATGAGCGTCATCGTGGCCGAGAGCGGGTCGAACCAAAACGCCATATCGGCGTCGAGCAGGCCTACATGCAAAAAGGGAAAGAGTGATTGACGTAACACCCGCTCATGTTCGCCGAGGCCCGCAAGTTTGATGAAGGCGGCCACCGCGATCACAAAGCTTACGGTCGGCATCGCGATGGCGATGATGTGGTTGACCTTGGGGCCGAAGCGGCGCATCAGCTTCAGGCCTAGCGTGCCATTCACCAGCGCGCCGATAAACGGCAAGAGTGGGATGAGCCACAGGTAGTCGAACGGCGTCGTCGGCGTCAGGGTCGTTGGGTGCATCACGCTCTCTCTTCCCGAAACAGCTACTCGCGCAATGAGGTGGTGGTGGCGGTGTCGATGCTCTTCCAGTTTTGGTAGATCGACAGCACGATGGCCAGGCCGACAGCGGCTTCGGCGGCGGCGATCATGATGCCAAACACCGGAATCACGTGGCCGGCCAAGACGTTTTGCAGGGCGCCGTAACGCGCGAAGGCTACAAAGTTCAAGTTGGCGGCATTGATAATTAGCTCGACGCCCATCAGGATGCCTACCGCGTTCCTACGGGTGAGCACCGTGAAGAATCCCAAGGCGAACAGGATCACCGAAATGATGAGAAAATGCGGCAAGCCCACGTTCATGGCGTGCCTCCTTGGCTCGCGTCGGAAGCTGGCTCGTCGTCTTCCTTGATCTCTTTGCGAGCTACGACCACGGCGGCCAGCATCGCCGCCAACAGCAATATGCCGGCGACTTCAAACGGTAACAGATAGGGGCCCAAGAAGGCGTCGCCGATAACCTCTGACGTCGGGGAGAAGGGTGGGGCTGTGCGCGTGGGCCAGGCAAACTTTACCACGGCGATGCCCAACACCGACAGCAACGCCAGGAGAGTGAGTCCTCCCACCACCAGGTTGTGCAGCGGGTTGGAATTTTTGGTCTCGCTGATGCGACTTGTGAGCATCACCGCGAACAAGATGAGCACCAAGATGCCGCCCACGTAAACCATCAGCTGTACCACGGCCAAGAAATCCGCCGACAGGAAGGCGAAGAGCCCCACCATGCCGACAAACGCTGCGAGCAGCGAGAAGGCGGAGTAGACGATGTTGCGTGAGAAGGCGACGCCCATCGCGCCCGCCACCGTGAACGCGGCGATGGGCAGAAACACCAGAAAAGACGGCGGGATTTGCGACAACGCATCAAGCATGAGGCGCACTCTCCGGGGCTGCTTACACCATCGCCAAAAGCCCCAGTCAAGCGATGTGAGGTGGCTCACAGACACTACGTGGGGGCTTGTGGGACAAGGCCCGCTCAGTGGAATTGCGCCCTGGGGTCACTCGAAGACTACCCGACAAGCCAAGGCCTCGTGTACTGGACGGCGCTGCGAGATTTTTTCACATCACGGTAGCGGCGGCAGGCAGCGCACCCGTGTGAGCTCGGTCTCGTAACCGATGAGCAGATTTGCACCTTGCGGGTCACCTTCGAAGGTGCCGTCCAAGAGCTGGATGTTGTTCGCCGGAATGCCGGCTTCCAGGTATGCGGCCAGGTCGGTATCCTTGTTGCCATACACAGCGTCCAAGATGACGCCCGCGTTACCCATGAGCGTGGTAATAAATGCGGCCTTGTAAGGCGTGGCATTGCCAAGCTCACCTAGGTCTTTCGGGGAGAAATGCGCGACGCTTTCAGGGAGACCGTTGGCTGCAAACCAAGCTCGGCTGCCTGGGTCTAAGAACTCCGGTCGTGCGGTGAGGTACACCACGCGGTAGCCTTTTTGTGCGTAGGCTTGGAACGTGGCGGCGGCACTCGGGCGAATCACAGGGGTGGCCGGATCGAGCACGCTCCAGGCACCGTCGTTCTCACTTGTGGTGATGGTGCCGTCGACATCGGACAACACGGCGTGGGTTCCCCGGGGCCATAGGTGCAACCAGCTGTTGGCCTCAGAGTGATCCCCCTTCACGAGGAACTTCACCCGGTAGGATCCGAGCCCTGGACGTGCCGCTTCTGGGATGGTGAAGAAGATGCGGCCCCCGTCATCCTCGACGCCGTTCACGGTGCCATATTGGCCATCGTCGCTGGTCAGGGCGCTGCCCAGCTTTTCCCAATGGCCACAGCTGGTTTGCAGCCAGAGCTCGACGGTTTCGTCGTGGATATCGAGGTCGAACGGACCATAGGCGAATTTACCAATGAGAATAGGGACTTGACCGGGGTTGAGTACCAGGTCCAAGCCGCGGTGTCGGGGGGACTCAGCGGCGACGACACTGGAACTGACGTGGCGCCAGTCTTCTACGCCTGAGTCGGGGGCAAAACCCGTGTTTGCACACGGCACAAAGGCAGTCCCGAGCGCTAGGTTACATCCGGAACTGTCGCCCGGGATAGGGTTATCTCCGGGCGTCGGGTCGCCCCCACCGCTGTCACTCGCTGTTGGGTCGGTGGCGGCGTGCGAGTCTCCTAGGGCGTTCGTGTCGCCCGGGGGGCGAAGCTCGCCATCGCTCGCGTCCGTTGGAGCGGGAGTGCCATTTTGGCAGGCGGCCGTGGCTGCTACGCTGGCCAAGATCCATGCAAATTTGTGCGCCAGGTTCATTGGCAGAAATCGGCCACAAATTCATCCCAGGTGGTGTCGTCCACCCACAAGGCGGCGCTTCCTTGATAATCGGGGTCCATGCCGTAATTGCGTGCCGGTAGGTAGATCGCAAGCCCGGTGGCATCAGCGTAGGTGCTTTCGGTCTCATTGATGGCGATGGCGATCCGTAGGCTGCTTTTTACACCAGTCGCGGCATCGCGGATCGCCTGGGGCAGTGTGGTGTTGGCCACGAGGCGTGTGGCGAAGTCTCCGAGGTCGATCATCTCGGGGACGTCGAAACTCTGCGATTGCGCCCGTACGTTCTCGATGATGCTGTAGCTTCCGGAGATGGCCAACAAGGCGTCGGCCAAGGCGGTAATCGCGGTGTTCAACGCGGGCACTTGCGACAGTTGGGTGACCGCCATCGTGGCAAAACCATCGCCCTGGGCGACGTAGGTCGAGGCAATGCGGCTGCCTAGCTGCAACGGCGTCATCTCCGGATTGGCGACCAGCGCCGACATCACGTTGGTATAGGCCCACCCATCTCCGGGCTCCACCTCTTCAGAGGCGTTGTACCAATCAGCGTAGGGACGCACCGCCTCCGTGAGCTCCCACATCCCCATCAAGCAGGCGTCAAAGCCCACCAGATCGAGCTTGCGGCCCGCTGCGGCCGTGAACGAGGCCAGCGCCGTGCTGAAGTCGCCATTCGAGATTGAGATGCCGGAGTTCCACGAACCGGAGTCGTCGATGGAGAAGGTTTTGGTGATCGGGGCTGTGGGTGTACGTTTCCAGCCATCGCCGTGGTCCCAAAGCACAAGTTCGTACTGGCGCGCTGGGTAGGCGTCGATCGCCCAGGCGCCGAAATCGGCAAGCGTGTGATAGTCGCCCATATCCAACTCGCCAAGGTCTTCAATCACGGTGGTGGTGCCATCGCCCACGTAGAGGCGCTTGGTGGTGCCGTCGATGGAGTCGAACTGCACGACGATGTTCACCGACTCGGTGGAGCCGACGCTCTTCATTTCGTTCAAGTCGGCGTAACCAAACTCTTCCAAGTTGTTATCGGCGTTCATGAACACCATCACGGTCCAGGCGGCGCCAGCCGGATCGGGAATGCAGCTGCCAGCGTCGTCGATGTAGCCGGCCGAGCAACCACAGGTATAGTTGCCACTGACGTCCGAGGTGCAGCGCGTCTTGTGTGCTTCGGTGCAGGGGTTTGGCAGGCAGGCGTCGTCGACGCACTCGGTACCGTTGTCGAGCGTGCCAGTCGGGCAGGTACACGCATAGGCGGACCAGTCATCGCTGGGTATGCAGGTGCGTGGTGCGTCGCACGGGTCGGCGGCACAGGGGTCGCCGGTACAACGCAGCGTTTCGGTGTCGAAGCTACCTGCGCGGCAGTTGAATTCTGAGGTGAGGGTGAAGGCACCAGACTCGCCGCTCCAACCGTCTACGAACAGGTAATACGTTCCGGCCGTGAGCGTGGTGATCAACGTGGGGTTGAGGTTCCCCACTTCGGTATCGTCGTTGCAGGCAATGTCGGCGCCCGCGCAGGTGCGGCGCAGATGTAACAAGGCGTCAAAGGCGCAGTCTAAGGCAAAGGTGGCTTCGACCTCGCCATTAACCGTGAACACAAAGGTGGTGTCGGCGTCGGTGCTATCGGCGCAGGTGGGCGTGGTTTCATCACCTGCACCGGTGGTGGTGCCAGAGACCTGGGCCGCCGTGAGGTCGAGAGGGCGAGCCGTTTCGCAGGTTTTGCCGCCACCTACGATGCAAGTATCGCCACTTTCTTGGTAGCCCGCCGCGCATCCGGAGCAATCGCTGCCTCCGTACGGCGAGGTGCAAGTGCAAACCACGTGGCCACTGACGTCACTGCAGGTCCCGCGATTACTGCAGGCGTTGGTGGTGGGGCAGGCAGCCTCACAAACGTTGTCGTGGTCGTTGTCTTGTTTGCCGGTTTCGCACGCGCCAGCCACTTCGGTGCGGCAGCTTGAGCTGCAGCCGTCGCCAGCCACTTTGTTGCCATCATCGCAGGTTTCGCGACCCTCTATAACGCCATTGCCACAGGTCGATTTGGTGCTCGAACTGCTGTCTTCATTGCCACAGCTTGCGAAAGAAAGTGCCGTTAGCATCAGGGTTGCAAGGCGCAGGTCGTGACTCGTCCATAGGTGCTGCATGGCGGCAATTGGCCATTCTTGGCGCTGGTTGGCAATATCTTTTGCGATGAAAAACGAGTGGTTAAAAGGCATACTTGAACCTACATCTTAGAGATTGCCGCTGTCGGCACGGCAGCCGGGAATGTCGGGCCAAGATCTGCCAAGCTTTCGGAGCCGGCAGCCCTTGCCTGACAGCGTTGTTCTGAAAGCTTCAGGCTGCGCGTCGCATAGCAATAAGTGCAGCCAAACAGACAAGTGTTAGCGACGCCGATATCTCGGCTGGGAATGCAGCTGCACAACGGCCGCTGACCGGGATCTTTTCGCGTGGGCCACAGGCCGCCATACAAGCGCGTCAGGAGCTCGCCATCGATGCACTTCGCGCTGCTGATGCCTATCGCTCGGTAGTCATGCGGTTGGGCACACGCCTGCATGGTGATGCCATGGCGTCTCGCCTGCGTTGCCATTGTTCCTAATAAGTCAATGATCTCAGGAGAATTCCCCTGCTCTAGGAATGCCACGTCGGTGTAGCCCGCAAGCTTGGCCAGCGCCCGTTGCGTTTTTTGGTAGGGCGTAATCAGGCTTACGGCGACTTGCTCGACTGCGCCTTCCAGGTAGGCGGCCAGACGGGCGAAGTTTTCGATGTGGAAGCGGGCAGGCAGGGCGGTGCTTAGCAAGATCGGGTCGTAGCGCCAAATTACGGCGCCGCGCGGCAGCAGCGCCGACACCGAGCGCAGTGTGGGCAGGGCCTTCTCGGGTGGGGGTGTGCGTGGCTCTAGCGCACGCGGATAGCCGGTCAACGTGTAGTGCACGCAGATGGGCGTTTGCCGCTCTTGAAGCGTGCGGAGAGTCGGTATTAGCGGCTCGATGTGTCGGGTCCAGAAGACGAAGGCGTCGACGTCGCTTGGGGCAAGCGAGATTCGACTGATCTGGCGGGCATTGTACGGGTTTGGCACGAGGCAGTAGCCCGCACGTAAGCGCTCGGCAAACCAGGCGGCATGGAAGGCGGGGAGGTCGGTCCGACGGCTGACGGAAATGATCACTCTCTGGAGCTTAACTCGGGTGGATGGCGCTCGTAAACACGGTGTGTTGTCAGCTCTTGCCTCGCAAGCCTGCGCAGCGCACCCTAGCGACCACGATGGTTTACCGCCGCCTTTTCGTTTTGTTGTTGGCATTGAGTTGGTCTCCTGCGGTGCAGGCCGCGGAGGATCTCCTGGAGTTGCGCATTTTAGATGTCGGGCAAGGGGATGCCATCCTGATCCGCAACGGGGGCAAGGTGGCGCTCGTGGACACGGGACCTACCGATGCGATCGTGAGCAAGTTACGCGTGCTCGGGATCGACGCGCTGGACCTCTTGGTTATCAGCCACAACCATATGGATCACTTAGGCGGTGCCGACGCGCTGTTGGCAGCGATGCCGGTGCGCTACTTCATGGACAACGGTGTGCCCGCCAAGACGAAAATCCAAGAAACCGTCCTGCGGCTCGTAGAAGCCAAACAGATTCCATATCTTACGCCCACGGCACGCGAGATCGCCCTGGGGGACGCGACGTTGACGGTGTTGCCCCCACTTGCGCACCCGACCCGTAACGAACAAAACGATGTGACCGTGGGGATTCTTGTAAGCCGTGGCAAGTTCCGCGCGCTCTTACCTGGGGACGCCGAGGTGGAGGCCCTGAAAGCCTGGGTGGCCGACGGTCGCATCCCTGACGTCGATCTCTTAAAGGCCGCGCACCATGGCAGCCGCAATGGTGTCACGCCGCAGTTGCTCGTCACGGCCAAGCCAGAGGTGGTGGTCATCAGCGTGGCCGCTGTAAACGACTATGGGCATCCGCATGCAGCGGCCCTGAAGCTGTATGCGACCGCAGGCCGCAAACTATGGCGCACCGATGAGCTTGGCGACGTGGTGGCCTGGGTTGCTCCCGATGGGGCCTACACGATGAGGGCAACGCGGGATCACGTGGTACCACTCGCTGTACCGCCACCAGCGTCGGAGGCGGTGTCCGCGCCTGTCAAGCACGTACCGCCTGCCGTGGTGGCGCCTGCGTGTTGTCGGATCTGTCGCAGCAGCGTGGCGTGCGGCGATGCATGTATCGGTAAGGGGCAGCAGTGTGCCAAGCCCCGGGGGTGTGCTTGCAATGGCTGAGACTGAAAGTTGGGTGGTCGCTCGGGTGGAGGGTGATGTCGTGGTGCTGGAGGTGGCCAAGGGACGAACCCTCAACTTGCCCAAACGGCTGTTGCCACTGACTGCCAGCGAAGGTCAGATGTTCTCGGTGCGCGTGACCCGCGGGGCGGCGCACGCCTTGGTGGAACTGACTGTGGACGAGATTGCGATGACCACGCGCGGAGGGCACAAGGGTGCGCCGTTGCTGAAGCCGGGCCGCGGCGATAAGGGCGGCAAGGTAACATTGTAGACACAAGGTGGTGTGATGCCCGAGTTACCGGAAGTCGAAACGGTACGACGGACGCTAGCGGCCGCCGTGATCGGGCGGCGTATCACTGGCCTCATCGTGCGCGAGCCGCGCTTGCGGCAACGCGTGGAGCCTGAGCTCCTGAAGCGCACCTCTGTGGGGCAGACCATTGTCGCGGTGCGGCGACGCGCCAAATACCTGCTCGTGGATCTGTCCGGGGGTGCCCAGTTGCTGGTGCATCTTGGGATGAGCGGCCGGTTGCGCATTGTGCCGCACGGCGCCGAAGTGTGGCCGCACGATCACCTCTGTTTCTTCCTGGATGATGGTCGTGAGCTGCGCTTCAATGACGCGCGGCGGTTTGGCCTCGTGGTGCCGCTTCAGCCGGGCGAGGCGGCAGGCCATCCATTGCTGCGGGATTTGGGCGTGGAGCCCCTGGAGGGCCAGTTGTCAGCACAGGTGTTCAAGGCTCAGTGTCAGGGCCGTCGCAGGCCTGTGAAAAACTTCCTGCTGGACAGTCACTTCATCGTCGGGGTGGGGAATATCTACGCATCTGAGGCGCTCTTTCGGGCCGGGATCGATCCGCGCGCTGCCGTGGGGCGGCTCAGTCTGGCACGCTTCCAGCGACTGCTTGCGGCGGTGGTCGAGACGCTCGACGACGCGATTCTTCAAGGTGGCACCACGCTGCGGGATTTTATTGATGTGGAAGGGCACAGTGGCGCGTTCGCGGTGCGGCTTTTGGTATATGGACGCAAAGGCCAACCTTGCAAGAGCTGCGGCCAACCGATTCGTCAGCTGACGCAAGCCAACCGTTCAACCTACTTCTGTGGACACTGTCAAAGGCGCTAGGCTGCTTGCTCGCCTACGGGCACTCAAGTATCCATGACCCCGGTATTCTGCGAGCAACGGTCCTTGCGAACAAAAAGAGGTTGCGTGATGGCAGCGAAGAACCAAGTGAATGCAGTCATTGGTCAGTCGGGCGGTCCCACGGTGGTTATCAACCAGTCGTTGGTTGGCTGCATCCAGGGTCTGAAGAAGATGAAAAATGTCGGCACGATCTTGGGTGCCCATCACGGCGTCAAAGGGATCGTCAACGACGACTTCATCGACCTCACCAAGATCCCGGCGGCGCGCCTGGAGCGATTGGCCGTTACACCTTCGTCGGCGCTGGGCAGCTCGCGCGACAAGCCCGATGAGGCCTATTGCCAACGCATTTTGGCGGCGTTTGCCAAACACAACGTGCGCTACTTCTTCTACATCGGCGGCAACGATTCGTCAGACACCTGCCGCATCGTCAACGAGCTGGCCAAAAAGGCAGGCTACGACTTGTGCGCGTTCCACGTGCCCAAGACCATCGACAACGACCTCATGGAGAGCGACCACACGCCGGGTTTCCCGTCGGCCGCCCGTTTTGTGGCCTCGGCGTTTGCTGGCGACAACCTGGACAATCGCGCTCTACCTGGTGTGAAGATCAACGTGGTGATGGGGCGGCATGCCGGCTTTCTGACCGCCGCTAGCGCGTTGGCGCGCCAGAACAAAGAGGACGGTCCGCACCTTATTTACGTGCCTGAGCAGGCGTTCGACCTAGACCGCTTTATTGGCGACGTGGACCGCGTCTACAAAGCCCAAGGACGCTGTCTCATCGCCGTCTCCGAAGGGGTACACGACACCGCCGGCACTCCGGTCGCTGCGAAACTTGCGAGCCAAGTGGAGCGTGACTCGCACGGCAACGTGCAATTGTCAGGCAGTGGTGCGTTGGGTGACTACCTGGCCGATGCGGTGAAGAAGCGCCTTGGCATCAAGCGGGTGCGCGCCGATACTTTTGGCTACATCCAG
>JAKLEG010000208.1 GCA_022703175.1 Myxococcota bacterium
GATTCCAGCGTTCATCGCGGTTGCCACCGATGCCATGCGCACGGGGCGGGACTCGCTGCCGGCGCGACGGCTACAGGGCTCACTGTGTCCTTTGGGCCGGTCGCGTTTTAGGGCCGACTGGGAGGTGGATGAGCGCGTTGGTTGGGTGACGCAAAACCTAGATTTCCGGCGCGATTTTGCCGGCCCGAGCGGCCTCTATTGGATTCGGGCCGTGTCGTCGTTGACGCCAGGGCAAGCGGAGCGCGACCTTCCCATCGACTTGAGTGGGGTGGCGAGCCCCGAGCTCCGTCTTTGGGTCTCCTCAGGAATGACCGTCGGCGCCCTGGATCCGGTCATGGTAGGCGCCAAGACAAGCTTGGCTGCCTCTTGGGTGGACGTCGACTCGCTCCGTCCTAGTTGGGGCTGGGGCATGTACTCAATTCCTTTGCCACAGCTGGCATCGCAGGCGACCGCGTACCTGTTGTTGACGATTGACCTGCATGCAAACGACTGGGGCAGCGAGATTCAGGTCGACACGCTGGAGATTTGCGAGATGGCGGGGTTCTAGAGGGGTGGCAATGTTCCCTGGCGATATGCTCCCTATCGTGGCTGCTCTTATCTGGACGACAGGCGGTTCGATTACGGCGTCAAAGCCTTCATCGTCTAGGGAGCGTATCGTCGGAGAACTATCTCACACCCTCCGCCGTCAGCGTAACTGGCTGAAACGACCCAGTTTGTAGCGGCCAGGCACAATCTATGGCCCGTTCGAGGCGCGAACATCGATCTTGAGCGTCTCGCAATAGCGGCTGCTGTTGGCCTCACGCATGAGCCGCGCACCACGTTTCATCCCGCTTCATCACAAAGAAGACGTAGCCAAAGTGCTCGGGATATTTGCGATAGATGTCGATCTCGAACTGGCTTCTTTGGGCAACAGCCAGGGCGTCGGGATCATCAGCGTGCTTGGCCTTGAAACGTGCCAAGCTCTCAGCAAGTGGAACGTAGTAGTTGTCCCACCAACCGACCGCAGGCAACACGAAATCACCCACGAGCCGATACCCGTTGGCCACGATGGCCTTCTGCCGGCTGTACACGTCAGTGACGTCCGCACCTTCGGCCTCGAAGAACGTCTTCACCTCCGGTGGCGGGGCGTCGCGAAGCCAGCACAGCTCGGAGACGACCATGTGCCCGCCTGGGCGGAGCAACCGGCGCCACGATGCCAGCCCCTTGGCAAACCCGGTGATGATGACGATGGCCCCCTCGCACCAGATGGCGTCAAATGACCCGTCTGGAAACACGAGGTCGTTCATGTCGCCGACCTTTGTTTGGATGCGGGATCCGAGGCCGTGGTCGACGATCCGTTTCACGAGCTCAGTGACGAACGCTTGATGGCTGTCGACGGCCACGATTTGTGCCGCTGTCACTCCTGCAAGATCAATCGTCTGGGTTCCTGAACCGCAACCGATATCGAGAATGCGTTGGCCGGACGTCAGCGGCGGCAGCATCCGCAACGCCCGCTCGGTGCTCTCTCGATCGCCAGGTCCTTGGCGTGGAATGTCCTCGTAGATCTCGTAGAAGTAGCTCCAGAACTTTTCCATCGAGATGTCCTCAGTTCGCCTTGGTCGCTAGCACGCAAGCCAACTGCCGACCAACATCAAAGGCGACCAGCTATCATGCGAGCCGAGCGCGGTTGGCGATAGTCGTGGCGACAAGGCTCGTGCTCGAAAGGGATCGGTGGTTACTTTGGGTCAGCAGGCACTGATGCGTTGGTCGGTAGCACATCATCACGTGTGGCAAGCGACGTCCCTTCCTTGAGTGTTGGCGTGCCCGAATGGATAATGCCGACATGCTTCACCAGGTGGGTGATGCTGCCATCTTGCTGAGCAACCGCGGTATGGGCGATCTGCCCATCGTTGTCGCGGAATACGGCGACGGTTCGTTGGCGCTGCATGGCACTGAGCCGGTCGACAACTTCCTCGGGAGGGATTGGCTCACAATCCTTGAGCTGTGGCAGACCGTCTGCCATGGCCGCCGCTCGAAGCGCAAAGCCATGGCAATTGACGGCGTCGGCATCACCGCTCCACGCTTCAATGCGTTGGTACTGGTCAATGCCCATCAGTTGCAGTGCTTGCCGACCGATCGCCTCGTCGGGGACACGCTTGAGGGCGGGTGGGTGGAATCCGCCTTTGCGTCGCGCGGGCGGGGGCGGGGCCGATAGGGGCGGAGACGGCAGCTTCTCTGGCACACTCGCACTACTTGATGAAACCGACCGTGCTTCAGCGGCCGTTGGCAGTGGCATCGGCAGAGCGGCACTAAATGGCGGTGGCTTGGTCGGCTGGTGTGGCATCGCCCTTGCGGCATCTGTCTTCAAGGTGGAGGGCAGCTGCTTGGGCGGCGTCACGGCTTTGAGCGTCGCTGGCGCTGCCGCCGTCGGCGCAAATTTCTTTCGAAAATCCTCCAGCAATTTGCTGTCGACGTCGCCGAGCGCAGAGAGATGGTCGTACATCAACCCAAGCAGGGTGTCACTCACCTCAGGATCTTCAGCGACCTTGGCGGCGGGCGCCTGCCCTTTCGATGACGCCGAGAGAGCTGGAGGCGGCGGCGGTGCAACATGCGCGTAGGCTGCGCGCACGACGTCTGGGGGAATGAGTGTGCCAGCAATAACAGCAGACAGCTTACACATGAGATTGTCCTCCGAATGGCGACAGTGCCGCGACCCAATCGATGAAACCGGCAAGCTGGGTAAGGAGAAGGTCGAGGAGGTCGCCGTGTACGCGCCGCATAGCACGCCAACGGAATGAGGACTACCTGGCAGCTACGACGAAAACAGTGGTGCTGTGCTTATCGTCGGTGAACGTTATCCCAACAGACTACTAGGCCGTATCTAAAGACATTTGTTGCCGCGCCGCGAACGCCGGGGCTCCAGGGTGGCAACGTTCCTTGGCGATATGCTCCCTGTACCGCGATGGCCTCGCCCCGGTGGCCGAGCTGAACGGCTCCAATGCCATCGTGAGTCGGTTCGTGTACGCGAGCAGTCGCAACGTGCCGGACTACATGGTGAAGGGGGGCACGACCTATCGGCTTATCACCGACCAAGTCGGCAGCGATCAGGTCGACCTAGCGGATATGCGTTCCCGCTTTGCCTTCCACGGCGGCCAAAAGCTTGTCGGGCGCGGTGATGATCGCGTGTTTGCCGCCGCGATCCAAAAAGGCCAACACTGCTTCTACCTTGGGGCCCATCGAGCCTGCGGGGAACTGGCCCTCGGCCAAGTACTTGCGCAGCTCATCGCGGCTGACCTCCGTGAGCGTCTTGGCGTCGGGCTTGCGGTAGTTCACCTGCACCGCGTCCACGCCGGTGGAGATGATGAGCACTTCGGCGCCCAACAGGTTTGCGAGCAGCGCTGACGCCAGGTCTTTGTCGATGACCGCTTCGATACCTTGCAGGTGACCGTTCTTCTCCACCACCGGCACGCCACCACCGCCCACGGCGATCGGAATCATGTTGGCGGCCAAGAGCTTCCTCACCGCCTCGATCTCAATGACGTCCTTGGGTTTGGGTGACGGCACCACGCGGCGATAGCCACGCCCGGCGTCTTCAACCAGCGTCCAGCCTTGCTGCTTCTTCTGGTCGGCGATCTCCTTGGTGTAAAACGGGCCAATCGGTTTCGTCGGTTTTTGGAAGGCCGGATCATCACTGCCCACCAGCACCTGGGTGACCACCGTCACCACCGTGCGGCTCTTGCCGCGAGCCTTTAGCTCGTTGTGCAACACCTGTTGCAACATGTAGCCCATGCCACCTTCGGTGTCGGCGTCGCAGATGTCGAGCGGCAGTGGATACACCTGCGACTCGGCCGCTTCCACGCGCAGCAGGATATTGCCGACCTGCGGGCCGTTGCCGTGGGTGAGCACGACGTTGTAGCCGCGCTCCAAGAGGTCGGCCAGCGACTTCATCGTGGTCGCTGAGTTTTCGAACTGCTCGGTAATAGTGCCTTTTTGATGGGCTTGAACGAGGGAGTTCCCACCGATGGCGACGACTGCTAGGGGCATCTTGTTCTCCGAATGAGCGCCCGGCGTGTCCGCACAAACCACGGTGAGGCCGCCGGTGACGCGGCAAACCGCCTTTATATGTCAAAACCGCCTTTTGCCAAACGTTCGCAAGCTTGATAGCCAGGGCCGCTGCGAAGGTCGCGCGTCTGGCAACGTGGAAACCCGTTGCTGCGGCGGCTGCTCAGACCGACTGGAGGCACCCGTGTTGAAGCTGTGGAAGTCGTTGCCGCAAGGCCTGCGCAAGGCCGTGGTGCTTGTGCTCAAGGCGGGCGTGACCGTGGGCGCGTTCTATTTGTTGTTCACTCACCGAGTACCAGACGGCACCGGCGGCAAGTTGTCGATTTGGGAGGCGCTGAGCGACAACCTCCGAAGCTTGGAATGGCGTGTGTTTGTGCCGTTTGTGCTGGCCGCCACCTTGACCAAGTTCTTTGGCATCTTTTGCTCGATGTTGCGCTGGCATTGGTTGCTTGTCGGGCAGGGAATTCGCTTCAGATTTTGGCACATCGTCGGCGCCTTTCTAACGGGGCGGTTTGTCGGCACCTTTCTGCCCTCCACGGTGGGGTTGGATGCCTACAAGTTGTACGACGCCGCACGCTACTCGGAGCGAGTGGTGGAGCCGGCCGCCGCCACCGCGGTCGAAAAAGTGATGGGGCTGTCTGGGGTGTTCCTGACGTTCCTCGTGGCGCTGCCGTTTGGTTACAGCGTGTTAGGTGAGCACGCGGGGCTCGTGACCGCGGTGACTGTGCCGGTGGCGCTTGGGGCGGTCGTCGGGTTGTTTCTGATCTTGTTTCGTCCGGGCTTTGTGCAGCCGTTGTTGCGCTTGGCCCCCCGCATGGGACGCGCCAAGTTGCAGGGTTTTGTGGAGCGCATGAGCACCGCAGCGATGGCCTATCGGGGCAAGGGCGGCCTGCTTGCCGGTGTCACGGTGCTATCGTTCGTGGTGCATTTTTCCACGGCAGCGATGTACTACTTCACCGCGCGGGCGATTGGTGTCGGGCACGCGGACTTTTGGCTTGTGACCTTCGCCTCTAGCATTCAGATCTTCGCGACGGTGGCGAGCCCGTTTACGATTGCTGGTGAGGGCGTGCGCGAAATTGTGCAGGCGCTGTTACTCGCCAAACATATGGGCGCGGCCGAGTCGGTGCTGTCGGCGGCGTTGGGCTTTTGGGCTGCCGAGGCCATGACGCTGTTTGGCGCCATCTTCTTGTGGACGCGAGGCGCCAACTACCGCCCCCAGGTGCGGCTCGACGTGCCTTCGCAGCCGGGCTCGGAGTCCCCAGCCACTGCCGCGAGCCCCGCGCAACAGGCCGTCGCCTAGGCAATATGCCGGCCTGACTCTTTTGCCTAAGCCCTCGTTACGATATCTCCAACGGTGAGATCCTTTTGGGAGGTGGCGCATGGCTCGGTTCTTGTGGCTGTTCTGCTGGTTGCCAGCCGCGTGTCTGGTTTCGCCCACCAGTGAGCGGCATTGCGATGCGTTGACCCTATGTCCCGATGGGTTCTCCTGCCTACATGACATCTGCATTGCTGACGGTGACCTGCCCGAAGGTGATATCTGCACGGCCAGTCGGCAGTGCGACGGCTTCCCCGAGGTATCATGCAGTGAGCGCACCCATACCTGTCGGCGGGTCTGCACGGCGCTGTTGGCGGCCGATAGCACCTGTGAGCACGATCAGTACTGTCGCGCTGAGCGCGTATCGTCGCTTGTGGCCGAGTGGACCGGGGTCTGCGCCGGCAGCCAGTGCCGCGATGAGTTTGCCTGCATCGCCATCGACCCGCTGACAACGTGTGTGCCGGTCACGGAGCACGCGGGCGTCTGTTTGGAGCCGTGCGCCGTGGACCTATCGGCTGGGGCTTATGCCGACACCTGCACGCCCGTGGGCGGCCTGACGCGCTCGTGTCAACCCGTGGGCTTGGCCGGCCGGCAAGCGCTGGTTTGCTTACCGCGTTTGGTCGACGAAGGCATGGCCAACGACGCGGGGGAGAGCTGCGACCTCTACGATGCGCCGTGTAAGTTGGGCTTGGCATGCGTTGGCGAGCGCGACCAGGAGCACTGTCGGGCTTACTGCGACCCCAGCCGCGGCGATGCCGATTGCCCTCAGGCGTCCACACCCTACTGCTGCGCGGTGCGCTCGTTGGCCACGCCGCTGTACCATGTGTGTTTGAGCGACCCCTGCGAGCCGTGAGGGCTGAGCCTCAACCCGCGTCCGTAAGCCTCGCCATCGCATCTCGAATCGCTTGTCGTTGCGCTTGGGCATGAAACAGCACGGTCGTTACGTGACCGCTGGGAAGCACGCGGAGCTCTGAACCCTGCCAATGTGTGTGCAGGGCCTTGGCGTTGTCGAGCGTCACAAAGGCGTCATGGGTTGCGGCCAGCAGAATGGCCGCTTGGGGGCGCTTCGGGGGGGCAAACCGCAACAGGTTCACCGGCGCCAAGTAGCCCTCAAGCTGTGTGCGCGCGGCGTCGAGGCCGCCAACCTCGTGGGCGAGTGTCTGCCAATCGATCGAGCTCGCCAGGCCACCTTGGGTGAACACCGGCCCGGCGTCGGCACCTGTCGCCAACGCAGCAACGGCCACCGGTAGGTCCAATGCGGCGGCTGCGAAGGCGGCCATAAAGCCCCCTTGGCTGTAGCCCCCCAAGCCAATCTGGGTGTGACCTTCGCGTTTGAGCCAATGCACCAGCGCCATCGCCTCGCACACCGTGGCCAGGTTCATCGCGAACTGGTCTTTCACGGTGGCGAGCCTCGTGCCGACCTGTTCGGCAGGGCGTCGGGCGCCATAGTAGGGGTTCTCCAAGAACATCACCGTGAGGCCCTCCGCCACGAGCGGCTTCAACAACTTGCGACGGCGCTCAAAGCCTGCTTCGGCTGTAGCGGCCAACATGATGAGCACGGGTGGCTTGACGTCGGACGCGGTGGGTTTGCGCCAAACCTCGACAAACCCTTGGTGGCTGGCCTCGGGCAAAAGGCTTGCGGCAGGTGACTCAAAGATTGCGCGCTGCATCGTTAACGAGTCGGTGCCCTGCGGATTGCCCAGCCACTGCACCTCAAGGGCGAACTCCGGATGCGCCTGGGCGCCTGCGGCGATCTGCGCAGACAACGCGGCAAGCGCCGACCTATCGCCAAAGCCGCCATGATACAGGCGGTGCTTCAACACCATCTTGGCAAACACGCGATCGATCAGGTGATGCAGCGAGCTCATGGGGGCGATGCATCGCAGAGTGGCAGCACGTCGGCAAGGGCGCCGGCTTGTCGGTGGCTTGGAAGGTTGGCCTAGCGCTTCCCCGACCGATCCACCACCGTCGCCGAGGCCTGTTGGGTGGGCATCAGAATCATTTCGGCGACATCCATATGAGCTGGCCGGGTGACGCAATAGAGTACTGCGTCGGCGATATCGGCCGGGGTCAGCGGGGTCATATTGTCGTACACCTTATTGGCGCGTGCTTGGTCGCCGCGGAAGCGCACCACGCTGAACTCGGTTTCGACCATGCCGGGGTCGATGGAGCTGACGCGGATCGGGCTGCCCACCAAATCGATGCGCAGGCTTTGGGTCAGCGCGCGCACGGCATGTTTGGTGGCGCAGTAGACATTGCCGCCGGGATAGACCTCGTGGCCAGCTACCGAGCCGAGGTTGACCACGTGGCCGCGGTCGCGTTGCAACATGCCGGGAATCACCGCGCGGGTGACGTACAATAGCCCCTTCACGTTGGTGTCTAGCATCTCGTCCCACTCATCGGGATTGCCATCTTGCAGCTTGTCCAAGCCGCGCCCTAAACCAGCGTTGTTCACGAGAAGGCTGATGGCGGCGAAGTGAGTTGGCAAGCCTTGCAGCGCTGCTTCCACCGGCTCGCGACGGCGTACATCCAGCGCCAGGGTGTGCACCGCGATGCCGTAGCGGCTTTCGAGCTCCACCGCTAACGCTTCGAGGCGGTCTTTGCGGCGCGCGGCCAGCACCAAGTTGGCGCCATGCTCCGCGAAGCTGTGAGCAATCGCTTCGCCGATGCCTGCTGAGGCGCCTGTGATGAGAGCAATCTGACCTTTGAGTGAGTGCATGCGGCCTCCCACGACCTGGGTCGTTTCACCAGAAGCTGGGGAGGTTAGCGCTTAGCGGCGGCGTTTGGGAATGCGAATCGGCTCAGTGTCGGGCAAAAATCCTGGCAGGGAGGCGTAGAACGCCATGCACTTCTCTAGGTCATCGATCTTTACGTGGTCGTTCACCGGCCCGGAGAAACTCTCTTCGGAGGGGCCGAAGCCGATGGTGGGGACGTGCGCCGCCCCCATGGTGTAGACGCCGTGAGTGGACGAGGTCCAGCGATCGAGCTGGGCCTTCTTCTTAAACACACTTTGATACGCAGCGCCGGCGGCCTCGATGAGTGGATGGTTCTCTTCGAGCGTCCAGGGTTCGAAGTACTTTTCGATCGGCAGGCGCAAGCCGCGATAGCTCGGGCGGTCGTATTGCACCACCTCGATCTTGGCGCGTGTGCCGCGGCACAGCTCCTTGAACTGCGCTAACACTTTTTTGCGGTTTTCCTGTGGCACCAGGCGACGATCGACGGTGATGCGGCAGTTCTCCGGCAAGTGGTTCGGGCCGTTTTCGTCGCACTCCACGTGCGTGACCGAGATGGTGGCGCGGCCCAAAAATGGGTCGGAGGGGAGTTTATCGTTCAGGGCCTGCACGTTTTCGATGATTTGGGTGATGCCGTAAATTGCGTTGAAGCCCTTGCCTGGGTCGGAGGCATGCACCGGTTGGCCGCGCAGCGTGATTTCAATCTCGGCGCGTCCGCGTTGGCCTCGGCAGATGCGCATGCCGGTAGGCATCGAGAGCACCACGAAGTGGGGATAAAGCTTCTCGACGTCGAAGAGCGCCTTGTAGGCCAAGCCTTCGCACTCCTCAGCCTGAATCGAGCCTACGACGACCACGGTAGCGTCCGCAGCCAAGTCCAATTCCTTAATGATGGCGCCCGCATGGACGATTGCCGCCAAGCCGCCCTTGTTGTTGGCGGCACCGTGGCCAAACACCTTGCCGGCTTTCATGTCACCCGCATATGGGTCAAAGCGCCAGGAGCTGCGATCCCCGATGATGCCGGTGTCGATGTGGGCATCTAAGATGATGCGGGTGCGGCCATCGCCGATGACCCCCACGACGTTGCCGAAGCGGTCGATGTCGGCCATGGGATAACCGCAGGCGAGCATCTCCTTGCGCACGGCCGCTGCAACGCCGTCTTCTTTGCGGCTGTCCGACGGGATTGCGATCAGTTCTCGAAGAAATTCAGCAGCACGCGCCCGGTGGCGCTTGGCGGCTGCAACGATTCGTTCTCGCATTTCGTCCATGGACACTCCCCGGATACGGAAATGTACCGGCAACCCGAGGGGGC